>JAMHVA010000175.1:0-8276 GCA_035904625.1 Alphaproteobacteria bacterium
GGCCGACACCGGACGGCGGCCACATCGACCAGATCAGCAACCTGATCAACGATATCAAGCGCAGCCCGGATTCTCGCCGCCTGATCGTATCCGCATGGAACGTGCCGTACATTACGACGATGGCGCTGCCGCCCTGCCACTGCCTGTTCCAGTTTTATGTCGCGGACGGCAAGCTGTCCTGCCAGCTCTACCAGCGCAGCGCCGATATCTTCCTCGGCGTGCCGTTCAACATCGCATCCTATGCGCTGCTGACGATGATGATCGCGCAGGTCTGCTGCCTGAAGCCGGGTGAGTTCATCCATACCTTCGGTGACGCCCACCTCTACAGCAATCACTTTGAACAAGCCAAACTGCAGCTCAGCCGCGATCCGCTGCCGCTGCCGGAAATGCACCTGAACCCGCACGTCACGAGCATCTTCGACTTTAAATTCGAAGATTTCGAACTGGTAGATTACCAGTCGCACCCGGGCATCAAAGCCCCGATTGCCGTCTAGACCATGACGATCACCGTTTCCGCCATCGCCGCCATGTCGCAGAACCTTGTCATCGGCAAGGATAACAAGCTGCTGTGGCATATCCCTGAAGATTTCAAACACTTCAAGCGGGTCACGATGGGAAAGCCGGTGATCATGGGCCGCAAGACATACCAGTCCATCGGCAAGCCCCTGCCGGGCCGCACGAACATCGTCATCACCAGCCAGCCGGATCAGGTCGAGGGCGATGTTGTAACGGTTGCCACACTGGATGAAGCACTGGCACGCGCAAGGCAGATCGCGGCGGATACGAATGTCGATGAGGTGTTTATCATCGGCGGAGGCCAGATTTATGCCGCCGCGATGGCGCAGACGGACCGCATCTACCTGACCGTCATCAATCAGGATTTCGAGGGCGATACATTCTTCCCCAAGATCAATCCGCTGGAATGGACGGAAGAGATCATTGCAACCGCGACAGAACCCGTGCCTTACATGATCGGCATCCTGAACCGCAAATGATCAGATCCTGATCTGCGACCACGCCGCCAGTTTCTCCTCGAACGACAATGATGCATGAGCCGGGCTGGTGGATGGAAGACGTGTCATTACAAGCCCTTGTCCCACATCACGCACATGCTTGCGAAATGACGACTCAGCCTTTCCGCCATTAAAGAACACATGCGTAATCTGCGGATAGGTATTGAAGAATGTCGCAAAATTATTCGCGACCTCGCACTGGATGTCGGAATCGAGACTGCCATCCCGCTGACAGGAATGCAGAACATCCCACAGGGCAATCCGGTGATCCTGAAGAAGCCGCAGGCGTTGCTCGTAAGCGACATCGCGCCCGGCACCAAACAATGAACCCATAATCGGCCAGAACAGGTTACGTGGATGGGCGTAATACTGATTTTCAGCCAGCGACAGGACACCCGGCATGCTGCCCAGTATCAGCACACGGGCACGATCATCCGCGACTGGGGGGAAGCTATATACAAGAGGGCGGCTCATACCGCCTGCTTGTGAACCGTACCCTGCATAGACTGCATCACGTGCTGCGCAATCTGACGATAAATGTCAGCCTGCGGGCCGTTCTGTGCCGCCACAGGCGTCCCGGCATCACTCATCGCACGGATATTCTCATGCAGCGGTATTTCACCCAGGAACGGCACGCCGATCTTCTCAGCCTCACGCTGGGCGCCGCCATGACCGAAGATATGCTCTTCATGCCCGCAATTGGTGCAGATATAGGTGCTCATATTCTCGACGATGCCCAACACCGGCACATTGACCTTGCGGAACATCTCGATCCCTTTGCGTGCATCGATCAGCGCCAGATCCTGCGGCGTCGAGACAATCACCGCACCGGCAAGCGGCACTTTCTGCGCCAATGTCAGTTGGGCATCTCCCGTACCGGGCGGCATATCGACGATCAGGACATCCAGCGGATCGGCTTTGGTCCCCCACGCGACATCGCGCAACATTTGATACAGCGCTGTCTGCACCATCGGCCCGCGCCAGATCATCGGTGCTTCATTTTCAATCAAAAAACCAATCGACATGATTTTCAGGCCATGCGCAATCAGGGGCACCAGTTGTTCATTCTGATCCTGCGTCGGTTTCGCATTCAGGCCCGTAAGACGCGGGACAGACGGCCCGTAAATATCGGCATCCAGTAACCCGACCTTCAATCCCTGCTGCGAAAGCGACACCGCCAGATTGATCGCAACCGTCGATTTACCGACACCACCCTTGCCCGAAGCCACAGCGATGATCTTCCGGATCGGCAGGTCGAGAACCGGGTTCTTGTTCATACCGTGCGGATCAGCCTGTGCCGGGGCACGTTCAGCTGTCAGAACAGCCTGCACCGATGTTACACCGGGAAGGGCGCGCACAACGGCCTCCGCCTGCTGGCGCAGAGATTCAAGCGCGGGCCCGCGTTTTGGATCAACCTCGATCGAGAAAATCACGTGGCCATCCCTGACCTGCAGCCCCTTGACCATGTGAAGGCTGACAATATCGCCCCCCTGACCGGGATCGCGCACCTGCCGCAAGGCGGCTTCAATTTGTGACTCAAGAACGGAGGACATAATATTTCCAGTCCGGGTTGTTTTCTGCTGCAAAAGAGATATTCTTAAGACACGTCATTATTCAAGAGAATTCGAGGATTCCTCATGCCAGACCAACCAAACAACCCTTGGGGCCGCCCTTCGGGCGGCGATAATCGCGGCGGCAATCGTGGCGGGGGCAAAAATCCCTGGGGTTCAGGCGGCGGTAACGGCGGTGGTCGTGGACCAGGCGGTAACGATATTCCGCCGGATCTCGATGAAATATTGCGCAAGGCGCAGGATAATCTGCGGGGCGTCTTCCCCCGCGGCTTTCAGGGCCCGCGCCTGTTCGGCCTGGTCATGGTCGGCGTAGCGGCGCTGTGGCTAGCCAGCGGTTTCTATATTATCGTCCCCGGTGAAAACGGTGTGATCCAGCGTTTCGGAAAATGGAGCGACACAAAGACGACCGAGGGTCTGGGTTATCGCCTGCCCTATCCGATTGAGACCCTCACCAAACTGAATGTTTCGGAAATGCGCCGCATGTCGATCGGTTTTTCGGAACGGATGGTCGTGGGTGCGTCGGCCCAGCGCCAGAATGTCCCGGAAGAAAGCCTGATGCTGACGTCTGACGCCAATATTGTCGATATGGACATGGTTGTCCTGTGGACGATCAAATCCGCTGAAGATTACCTGTTCAACATTCGTGAGCCGGAAAGCACCATCAAGAAAGTCGCGGAAAGCGCCATTCGCGAAGTTGTCGGCCAGACGCTGATGTTCCCGTTGATCACGCAGGAGCGCGATAACGTCGCCAACCGCGCGCGCGATATCATGAGCAAGACGCTGGATGAATATAAATCCGGCATCACGATCAATCAGGTCCTGATCCAGCGCGCCGAAGTCCATCCCGACGTTCAGGATGCCTTCCAGGACGTGCAGTCGGCAAAGCAGGACGCCATCGAGGTGCAAAACCGCGCCGGTGCCTACCGCGAAGATATCCTGCCGAAAGCCCGCGGTGACGCGATCCGCATGAAGCAGGAAGCTGAAGGTTACAAACAATCCGTTATCGCCCGTGCAAAGGGTGATGCCGAACGCTTTAACTCGATCTATCAGGCTTACCTCACTAACAAGGACGTCACCAAGACACGCCTTTACATCGAAACGATGGAAGACGTGCTGAAAAACGCCCAGAAGATCATCATGGACAGCGATGCCAGCAAGGCTGGCGTCGTGCCGTACATGCCCCTGAATGAACTGAAACCCGCCGCCGGATCATCATCCGGTTCCAAGCAGTAACGGAGAACGGATATGAGCACACGTTTAAGCGCGTTTATGATCGTTCTGGCCCTGCTGATTGTGGGGTTGAGCCAGTCCCTTTTCATCGTGGACGAACGCGAACAGGCGATCGTCCTTCACCTTGGTGAACCGGTTGGCGAAGTCAAGAAACCCGGGTTGCACCTGAAAATCCCGATGATTCAGGATGTCCGCCGTTTCGATGGCCGCATTCTGGCTGTCGATCCGCCGCCCGAGCAGATGGTTATTTCATCAACCCAGCGCCGTCTGGAAGGAGATACCTCTCCGGTTGACGAAGGTATTGCCAGCGGTGAACCCATCATCGTCGATACGTTCGCGCGTTACCGCATTTCCGATCCGCTGAAATTCATGAAGACATTGCGTACTGAAAACGCGGCGTATGACCGTATTCAGGGCATCATGAACGAAGCCACCCGTGCGGTTCTGGGTAAGCGCACGCTGAAAGACCTGCTGTCAACCACCCGCGCCGCCATCATGGCGGATATCCGCACCCGCGTGAATTCGCAGATCGAGCGCGACAATCTGGGGATCGAGATCGTCGATATCCGTATCGTGCGTGCCGACCTGACATCGGCCCTCCGCCAGTCCACGGTCAGCCGTATGATTTCCGAACTGAAGGAACGCGCAACGGAAACCCGCGCGAAAGGCGAAGAACGCGCGCTGGAAATTCGCTCGACCGCTGAAAAGGAACGTACCGTGATTCTGGCCGAAGCCCAGAAGGAATCTCAGGTTCTGCGCGGTAATGGCGATAACGAAGCGATCAAAACCTACGCCGAGGCCATGGGCAAGGACCCGGAGTTTTATAACTTCATTCGTTCCCTGGAAGCTTACAAGTCGTCAATGTCAAACTCTGACACCCGGCTGATCCTGTCGCCGGATAGCGAGTTTTTCAGACACTTCAAAAACGGACAGTAAGAGATATTGCATGGACTCGTTCCTGCAATATCTCCTGAGTGCGATGGCCCTCATCCTTGTGATCGAGGGCCTTCTCTATGCCCTATTTACGGATTCAGTCCGCCGCATGATGACCCTGGCGCTAGCCCTGCCGCCCGAAAAGTTAAAAATTTTTGGCTTTTTCATGGCAGGCTCAGGTTTTATCGTCTTATGGATTTTGATGAAATTATGATTTTTTGAATCCGGAGCCGCCAGCCCGTTGACCCTGTTCCGCGTTGATCTTACCTTATCAGCATTAAATGCTCCCCTTTTCAAGGAACGATAGGTATTGACGATGCGTAAGATAATGACAGCCCTGATGATCATGGCTTCTGTAACGACCGGCACTATGGCATACACAGCCACCGCCCGGGCGCAGCTTCTCTCCCCGCCTTCATCACCATCATTCCCCGGCAGCTTTGCCGACCTCTCGGAAAAACTGCTGCCGTCTGTTGTCAATATTTCATCGACGCACAAGGCCGTGCAGCCGGAAGATTTCCCCGAGATGCCGCATTTCCCGCCAGGATCGCCGTTTGAAGATTTCTTCGATGAATTCATGGACCGCCGCGGCGAAGGCATGCCGATGACACCGCCCGCATCGCTGGGATCGGGTTTTATCGTCAATGCCGAGCAGGGACTGATCGTTACCAACAACCATGTTGTGAAAGATGCCGACGAAGTGCGCGTCACATTGCATGATGACACCACCATGCCCGCAGAAATACTGGCCCGCGACGAGAAGATCGATCTGGCCGTTCTGAAAGTCAAAACTGACAAGAAGCTGGTCGCTGTCAAATTCGGCGAGAGCGAAAAACTGCGGGTCGGCGACTGGATTCTGGCGATCGGCAACCCGTTCGGGCTGGGCGGTACGGTGACAGCCGGTATTGTATCGGCGCAGCAACGTGACATTCAGGCCGGTCCGTATGACGACTTCATCCAGACCGATGCCTCGATCAACCGCGGCAATTCGGGCGGGCCGATGTTCAACCTCGCCGGTGAAGTGATCGGTATCAACACCGCCATTTACTCCCCCACGGGCAGTTCCGTCGGCATCGGCTTTGCCATCCCTTCGGATCTGGCAAAACCCGTCATCGACCAGTTGATCAAGTATGGCCGCACACGCCGTGGCTGGCTGGGGGTCCGGATTCAGGCCGTGACTGACGATATCGCCGAAAGCTTCAACATGAAATCGCCGCAGGGCGCTCTGATTTCCAGCGTCACAGCCACAGGCCCCGCCGAGGTCGCCGGAATCAAGCCGGGTGACATCATCACCAGATTCAACGGCAAACCGATCCACGAAATGCGCGAACTGCCGCGTCTGGTCGCGGAAGCCGTAATCGACTCGCAGGCTGAGATCGAATACTGGCGCGACGGCGAAATCAAAACCGCCAAGATCAGAGTCGGCGAACTGGAAAAGGCGGAAGACGAAGGCCTGCTGTCATCCGATGAGGATAAAGACAACGCCCCGTCAGCGACAGGCAGCACGAAGATCGAATCTGTCGGCCTTTCCATCGCCGGGATCAGCCCGCAGGACCGTGAAACCTACAGCATCGCCGAAGATGTTCAGGGCGTTCTGGTCACGGCCGCCGAGCCGATGTCGGAAGCCGCCGAGAAAGGGCTGGCCGCGGGCGATGTCATCGTCGAAGTTAATCAGCAGGTCGTCACTGACGGCAAAGACGTCAAAGACATTATCGAGAAGGCGCAGAAAGCCGGACGTAACTCGGTCTTGCTGCTGGTCAACCGCGAAGGCGATGTGCGTTTTGTCGCATTGCGCCTGAAGAAATAAGTGACCGCGATTATTCAAGTCATCGCAGGGCCGACCGCCAGTGGCAAGTCGGCCCTTGCTATTGAAACGGCAAGCACCTGCAACGGCGTAGTGATCAATGCCGATGCTTTGCAGGTTTATGACGCCCTGCCCCTGCTGACAGCGCAGCCCTCGGTGCAGGATTGCGCTGCCGTTCCTCACAAGCTTTATGGCGCACTGCCCGCATCCGATATCTGCTCCGTGACACGCTGGGTCGATATGGCTGTCGAAACCATCCGGCAGACACTGGTGAATGGGCAAACGCCGATCATCGTCGGCGGCACGGGATTTTACCTGAAAGGATTAATGGAGGGCTTATCACCCATTCCCGATATCGCTCCGGCGATTCGTGAAAAAATGATCGCGCGCCAGCAGGAGCTGGGCAATCCCGGTTTTCATGCGGCGTTTGCGCAGGCCGATCCGGTCATGGCGGCCCGCCTGCACCCCAACGATACGCAACGCCTGATTCGCGCGTGGGAAGTTCTGGATGGCACAGGGGAAAGCTTGTCCGTCTGGCAAAGCCGCCCGCCGCAGCCGCCCGTCCCGGAATGGAGATTCGATGTTCTGATTCTCGATCCTGATCGCGAAACTTTATACGACCGCTGCAACAAACGATTCGGGACGATGATGGATCAGGGCGCGCTGGACGAAGTCCGGGCCTTCGACCATCAGATCGAGCAGGGCCTAGCCCCGGCACAAGGCGGCGTTACGCAGGCTCTGGGCTTTGACCCGTTACGCAACCATCTGCACGGCCATGTGACGTTGAACGAGGCCATCGAACGCGCACAGGCCGATACGCGGCAATATGCCAAGCGTCAGGTGACATGGTTACGGCATCAAATCAAAGAGGGAGGGTTGGTCAGATCGCTCAGAAGATATTAAAGATTTTCAGGGGCTTGTCCATATCTTGAAATAAAATAAGCAATAATCTTTCTATTTTGCAAGTTTGTTACATTTTCTATTGCATAGAAGAACGTTTATTTCTAAGTTGAACTCATAGGACGCGGACAAAGGGCGGTAAAGCCTCCGCAATAGAGTGTGAAAGATAATAAACATAACAACAAGGATGAACGTTGAGCAGAACGGATACATCCAGACCAGAGTGCGTAATAGGACGTTAAAGAGAGAAAATTAGTCTTAGGTTGAACAAATAAGACCCCCTCCCCCGCCATCATCGGCGGGGGCTTATTTTGGAGATCCGGCAGACCGCCCCCCTCTGGACAGATATACGGATGCTCCCTAGAATCGGGGTCGTATGACCTTCGGAGGGACATTCCATGAAACGCCACGTCCAGACACTGTTGCTAATGACTGCCTGCGCCACGCTCTTAAGCGGCTGCGTATCGCGCGAACAGGCCGACGCCAAACTCGCCAAAGGCTGTGAGGCCGGGGTCAATGCCCTCCTGACCCCGCCGCGCAAGATCGAAAAAATCCTGGATACGAAATTCTCGCCCTCTCCGGAAGGCGCCGACATGCGCCATGTGAAGCTGCACGTACTGGAGAATGATGGATGGCTGGAAGTCGAGTCCGATTTTGAATGTATCTTCGAAGAAAGCTTCGGATTTTTCAATTCGAGCTTCACCGCTTCAATCTATCAGGTTCGCACTGGTGAACGTATTGTGGGCAAATCCGGCAACGAGATTCTGGGTGATGCCCAGGATTTTCTCAAGCTGACCGACGCCATCCGCGAAGCCATGTACGAAT
>JAMHVA010000176.1:0-7770 GCA_035904625.1 Alphaproteobacteria bacterium
GGTCATTCTGGCAAACGGCGTGATGGCGAAAGAACATCCGGCGCTCTCTTGGCTGCCGGTGTATACGGTGCGCGGACAGGTCAGTCATCTTGCCCCGTTGCGCGATGATGCGCCGGTATTAAAAACCAATATCTGCTACAGCGGCTATATCTCCGCCACGAATGATCGCGGCATGGTGGCGGGATCGACGTTCCAGCAATGGCGGCATGACACCGATGTGACCGATGACGATCACGCGGCGATTATCGGCCATCTCGAGGCTGCCGTTCCGGCGCTCAAAAACGCCTACCGGGTCACGGGCGGGCGGGCGGGGCTGCGCTGCGCGGCCAAAGACCGGGTTCCGGTGGTCGGCGCGGTGCCGGGGGAAACCGGATTATACGTATCGACGGCCCATGGTTCCCACGGGCTGATCAGTTCTCTGGCCGGGGCGGAATATCTGGCGGATTGCCTGAGCCGGAGTGTCTGGTCGCTGGCGCACGCGACCGCCGATGCGCTGGATTCCGTGCGTTTCCGCCGCCGGGAAGAGAAAAGGGGATTGCCTCGGGGCTGAACTCCGGTGATGATCAGGGGTATTTTGCGCGATTCCATCCACGGGGCGCGGTTGAGGCTTTTTTAGTGAAAACCATTCTGAATCATTACAGGAATGACCGGTCGGGACTGACGTCGATAGAATACGGCCTGATCGTGATGGCGGTTGCTCTGGCGGCATTTACGGCCTATTTTCTCGCAGGCGACGCCATCAGCGAGATGATTACCCATACGACATCGTCTCTTGATACGGTCGCCAGCCGGTTAGACGATCAGGAATAAGCGTAACATCCATGACTCAATCAACCCTGCTCAATCTGGGCGCACTGATGCTGGCGGCTTCGCTGCTGGTCGGGATGATTGTGCCGTTTGCCTGCCGTCTGGCGCACAGGTTCGATTTCCTCGACCGTCCCGGCGGGCGCAAGAAACATGACGATGATATTCCGCCCGTGGGGGGGCTGGTGATTTTTCCTGTTTTTATCGCTCTCGCGGTGGTTGCCGGTCTGGGCTCGTCCTCGTTCTGGGCGTTCGCGGCGGCGATTGGCCTGTTGATGACGGTCGGGGCGCTGGATGATCGTTACAATCTTTCGCCGCGCGTAAAATTTCTGGCCCAGTTCGGTGCCGCCTTCATCATCGTGCTGCTGGGCGGCGTGCGCGTACAGGGCATGGGCGATATTTTCGGTTTTGGCGAATTGTGGATGGGCTGGATGGCCGTGCCGTTCACGGTGATCGCCATTGTCCTGCTGATCAATGCGCTGAACCTGATGGACGGCCTCGACGGACTGGCCGGTGGGCTGGGTTTTGTCGTATGTTTCTGGCTGCTGGTCTGTGCGCTCGCGGCGGGCGATACACGGCACGCGACGCTTCTGGCGGTCATGATGGGTGCCCTGGCGGGGTTCCTGTTTCACAACATGCGTCATCCGTGGCGCGCGCGCGCGCGGATCTTTCTGGGCGATGCGGGCAGCTTGTCTCTGGGCCTCACGCTCGCATGGTTCGCCATCGATATGGCCGGTCACCCCGATACGGCCACCATGATGCCGATGACGGTGGCATGGCTGCTGGCGTTGCCGATCATGGATACATGCGGCCAGTTCGCGCGCCGCGTCTCGCAGGGGCGTCATCCCTTTTCGCCAGATCATAACCATTTCCATCATCATTTCGTCACGGCGGGCGTATCCGTGCGTCAGGCGACAACGGCAATCCTGCTGATTGTATTTTTCTATGGCGTGTTTGCCGCGACGATCCAGTTCGCCGGATGGCCGCAGGCCCTGCTGACCTATCCGTGGATTATTCTGCTGTTCGCCCATATGTTCATGTCGGTGCGGCCCCGCCGTTTCCGCAAGCTGATCCAGCGCCTTTTCAAGGTAAACACAACCGATGGCCAGACCTAAACTGATCTATGTCGTGACCGAGGACTGGTATTTCCTCTCTCATCGTATGCCGACCGTTCACGGGGCGCAGGCCGCCGGTTACGAGGTCTGCGTGATCACGTCGGACGGCCAATGCCGCAAGGCGATCGAGGCGCAGGGTGTGCGCGTCATTCCGTTCAATTTCGAGCGCCGTAATCTCAACCCGGCGCGCGCCTCACGTCAGATTTCTGAATTACGTGATATCTACAGCCGTGAGAAACCGTCCGTGGTGCATCATATCGCGATGAAACCGATCCTTTATGGCTCGGTCGCTGCCTGGATGACGGGCGTACCCCATGTGGTCAATGCCTTCGCCGGTCTGGGCTATGTCTTTTCCGAGAACACGAAGCTGGCACGCGCGATCCGGCTGTTTCTGGTGCAGGCGTTCCGCATGTTGCTGAAGCGCCGCGGTTCGGTCGTTATGCTGCAAAATCCGGATGATCTGGCATTGCTGAAACGCTTTCGCATGCTGCCCGATGATCCTGCCCGTGTTGTCCTGATCCGTGGTTCCGGTGTGGATATTGATCGCCTGAAACCGCTTCCGATGCCGCCCATGTCGATCGAGGGGGGCGATTTCATCTGCGCCTATGCGGGCCGCATGATCGAAATGAAGGGACTCTCTGTGATGAAAGATGCCTTCGCGCGCCTGAAGACCGAAGCCCCGCACGTCAAACTGTGGCTGTGCGGTCAGCCTGATCCCGGCAACCCCGGTTCATGGACGATGGACCAGATCGAAGAATGGACCCGTGAGAATCCAAACGTGATTTACAAGGGGCAGTCGAACATGGCCGAGATCTGGGCGCAATCGCATGTCGCACTGCAGCCGTCTTATGGCGGGGAAGGAGTGCCCAAAGCTCTGCTGGAAGCGGCCGCCTGCGCCCGCCCGATCATCGCGACCGACGTGCCGGGCTGCCGCGAAGTGGTGGATGAAGGGCGTAACGGTTTTCTGGTGCCGCCGCGCAATCCGGCATTGCTGGCCGAACGTATCCTGACGCTCGCCCATCATCCGGTCCTGTGCTTCACGATGGGACAAAACAGCCGCAAACTGGTCGAGGGCGACCTGTCATCGGCAGCCGTCACGGAAAAGACGCGTGTGCTGTATGAAAGCCTGAAAAAAGCCGCCTAATAGGCCAGCTTGTGACTCAGCCACTGGAACGCATCCAGCGTATGCGTGTTGACGATATAGCTGATGAAGGTAATGAACCCGCCCAGCTCCAGCGGAATCCGTAAAACCCATGACGCCATGTAAGCCGTGAAGACATAGGCATACACCATCAGCATGCTCATGTACGGATAGGCTTCTTCCCATGTCATCGTGCCTTTGAACATCAGGTACAAAACCGGCAGCAGCAGCAAGGTCGCCGGAATGCTCAGCCAGTTATTGGCGATGACGAACTGGAAAAAATGTTCTTCGCGGTCGATCTCGCGCGCAATCCACCAGACCAGCCCGAGGAACATGCCCCAGACCGTGACCATGCGCAGGGCGTAAAGCATCGCGATCGTGTAGCGCGACCCTTCGGAGGCTTCCGGAACCTGAAACAGGAAAAACGCCAGCAGGAACAGGGGCGAAATCAAAACCGGGATGGCGAAGGAACGAATGGCTTCCGGGGCTGTGGTTCCAAAGCGTGTCCGGGCCTGACGCATCAGCAGCACCGTCTCAAAACAACCCAGTAAATTCCGTCTGACTTCGCCTTCTGGAAACATGCTTCACCCGCCTTTTATTATCACACCGAACGTCGATATTATTTTTTTATGTTCTTCATTTTACCGCAAAAAGCCCGGTAAAATCATTAATATCGTGATTTCAGATCACCACAAGTTGTGTGGATAAAGCAAGTTTTGGCAGGCGGATTCGTTGACCATCCGGGAAACAATCACCTAGCCTGTTGAATCATATACCGAATCTATCGCCGCACAATATCTGGGGGCGTTCATCATGAAACTGAAAAAAAACCGCACGATCCGCCTGACAACCGTGGCATTGATCCCCGTACTGGTGGCGCTGGGTGGTTGCTCATGGCTTCAGGAAAACCCCCAAAGCGGGGCCTATAACAACTGGCAGTCCGCCGAAACGGTGGCGCCGCCCCCGCAAACCCGCGTCATGCAAACGGCGGAGGGAACATGGCTCGAGCCTGACCGCACGCCCAAACCGGTGCCGACAGCCACCGAACTGGCAGAACTGAAGCAGGCCAATCAGCGTATCGCCGAACTGGAACAGGAAATCGGCGCGCTCCGCAACGATATGAACATGATGATGCCCGCGCTGACGCGCCTTGCCGGGCTGGAGCGTAATGCCAGCGCGGCCCTGAACGATATCCAGCCGGCGGCAGGCGGCGTGCAGGGGGGCGAGGTTCCCCGCATTCACCGTAATTACATGCAGGCGGCGGAGATAGCCGCTGACAATCCTGAAATCGAAATGGATCAGCCGGCATATGCCGCGCCGCAGGCGGCCCCCGTCCCGGCACCTGTGCCGCTGACACCGACCGCGCGGGTCCAGCCTGTCCCTCCGCCACCGGCGGCTGCTCAACCGGCGGTACAACCGGTCGTCCCGGTGGCACAGCCTGCGGCTTATACCCCTCCGGCGATTAACGTCGCGGCTGTGCAGGGTGTGCGGCTGGGCAATCACGAAACCGGCAAAACCCGCATGGTGTTCGATGTGTCCAAGGCCTCGACCTTTACCTACGATGTCGATAACACCGAGAAAATTCTCGTGATCGAAATTCCGTCCACGGTCTGGAATGCCGGCCCGGTGACCCGCAATTTCATGGAAAACCCGCTGGTCAAATCGCTGGCGGCTTCGCCGAACGGTCAGGGCGGCACCCGCATAGTCGTCCAGTTGCTGGCACCGGCTAAAGTATTGTGGTCACAGTCAATTCCGCCCGCAGGGTTGCAGGGTGACCGTATCGTTCTTGATCTGGCCGGGGCCTGATTGTCAGGCCGGGCACCGGGGAAAACGCCACAAAGAGGCCGCGATCCCGGCGCATCATGAAAAAACGAAGGATTATTCTCTCAACCGCGTAACAAGACTGACATAACCGCTTTTTCTGAAAGGAACGATCATGGTTGCCAATTTTATTCTCTCGCTCGGTGCTGTTTTACTGCTGGGCACCGGTGTGGCGCTGGCCGAGGATGCGCCTGCAAAAAAAGGTGCGGGCGAGCACCGTGCCGAAATGTTTATGAACCGCGATCTGAACAAGGATGGCTCGATCTCGACAGATGAGATGGGGCAGGCCGCTGGAAATATGTTCGACCAGATCGATGTGAACGGCGATGGTCAGCTATCGCGCGAAGAAATGGACGGTCACCACATGAAGCGCCGCGCCGAACGAGAAGATGCGCGCCAGCGCAAGCATTTCGACGAGCTGGATGCCGATGCTGACGGTAATGTCAGCCGCGATGAGTTCGTCAGCAAGATGAACGAACACAGCAGCCGCGCGGATATGAATGGCGACGGCAAGGTCACCAAGGAAGAGATGGAAGCGCGTCGCAAAAAGATGGAAGAAAGAATGAAGGAACACCGTGAGGAAGCCCGTAAAGAAGGCAGAACGCCGCCGGTAGAGAAGGCGCCGCAACCTGTACCGGCTGAAGAGACAAAATCCGGGGAGCCTCCCGCACAGGCGGAATAACCTGACAAGGATCGGGGTATCCGCTGATGGATGATACGGACGAAGGCCTGGCGCTGCGCATACGAAATGGCGATCACCAGGCCTTTTCCATTCTGGTCAGGCATCATACCGACCGTTTTTACGGTCTGGCATGGCGGCTGCTGGGAAACAGTGCTGAAGCCGATGACGTGGTTCAGGATGCGTTTTTGAAATTCTGGACCCAGCCGGATATGTTCCGGCCCGAAGCGGGCGCACGCTTTACGACGTGGTTTTATCGGGTGGTCAGCAATCTGGCGCTGGATCGGCTGCGGGGACGGAAACGCTGGAAGGGCGATGTCGATTTTGACGCCATGCCAGACCGCGCTGCGACGGCGGATGCTGTTTACGAGAACAGGCAGATGCAGGGTCATCTGGAAGCCGCCATACATGAATTACCCGAACGACAGAAGCTGGCTTTGAATTTGTGTTTTTATGAAGGAATGAGTGTCAGGGATGCCGCCGAAGTGATCGGCGTCGGTGAAAAAGCCGTTGAATCATTGCTGATGCGCGCGAAAGCGGGGCTGAAAGAACATTTTATCAGGAAGGGGCTGGCAGGCCCGGGAGAGGTGCAAGATGCACGACGAACAAAACAAGGATAAAGATATCGATCAGTGGCTGTCGATGCGGCACGCGCCGCAAACCCCCGATGATCTGGCCGACCGGATCGTTCATCGCGCCGTCCGCACGCCGCAACGGGCATCACGCGCCTTCGCATCCGGATTGTTTCAGGAAATGGCCGGATTGTTCATCGTGCCACGCCCGGCATTCGCATTGGCTGTATGTCTGGTAATCGGTGTCGGTGGCGGCTGGATGACGACTGCACTGCCCGATACGACGACGCAGACATCAGCCGAAACCACAAGCTTTGATGTGATCGTGATGGAGGAAGACTGGATATGAACCGTAAACTGAGAATCATCTTCACATTGTCAATTTTGCTGAATGTGCTGCTGCTCGGCGTTCTGGCTGGGTCCTTCTATAAACGGGCTTATGGCCCGCATGATGGTCCGCCGCACGCACGCGAAGCGGATTCTAAATTCAGCCCGCGCGTGGCAAAGGCAATGAAGGAGTCAAGACAGCAGGAGCGCGCGCTGTTTGATCAGATGAAGGACGCCCGCAAGGATATCATGGATATTCTGGAAGCGCCGGAATTCGATGAGGCGGCGTTTAATGCAGCGTCAGAAAAAATAAATAAGGCACAACAGGCGCTGGTGGATGTGCGTACAAAAGCGACACTGGATCTGGCCAGAAACGCGACGGCTGAAGAACGCAAAGAACTGGTCAGTCATATGAAGGCGAAGTCAGAACGCTTTGGCCGTTTCCGTGATCGTCTGGAAGATCGTCGCAAAAATGCAGACGAGGCGCCCCCGCCACCGAACGAATAATCATGATGGCTTGATGGTTACATTGTCTGGTTTTCCGATTGAATCCAAAAATCCCTGTCATCCCGAGCGAAGTCGAAGGATCGTTGCAGGCGGATAGTGGGTCAGATCCCTCGGCTACGCTCGGGATGACGATCAGTGTTCAGTCAATATAAAAAGAAACGTTTTACCAGTTCGGGCGTCCTGCGCGGGCGCGGGCATCGGATGTAACCGGTTCTTCGCCGACTTCCTCAAGGCCGTGCCCCAGCGCAACGCGCTTGTCGAAGACAAAGCATGAACCTTCCCACTTGCTCTGGTCGGCGGGAATCTCTTCCAGATATTTCAGGATACCACCCTTCAGGTGGTAAACATTCTCGAACCCGTGCGCCTTCATGTATGACGATGCCTTTTCGCAACGGATGCCGCCGGTGCAGTACATCGCCACTTTTTTGTGCTTTCCAGGGTCCAGATGTTCCTGAACGAATGCAGGGAATTCACTGAAGATTGTCGTCATCGGATCAATGGCGCCTTCGAACTGGCCCATCTTCACTTCAAACTTGTTGCGCGTATCGATAATGACGACTTCGGGGTCGGAGATCAGTTCGTTCCATTCCTGCGGACTGACATAGGTGCCAACCTGCTGTGTCGGATCGGCTTCGGGTGCTTTCAGCGTCACGATCTCGCGTTTGAAATGGACTTTCATCCGGTCGAACGGTTTTTCCGCCGCGGTCGAATATTTGACCTCGCCCTTCGTCACGCCGAAATTCTCGTCGAGGAAGCCCATGATGATGCTCATGGCTTCGGGCGTCGGTGCGCCGATAGTCCCGT
>JAMHVA010000177.1:0-4449 GCA_035904625.1 Alphaproteobacteria bacterium
GGAACTGGATCGTATCCAGATTGATGATCCCGCAGCGGATGATCACCCGCTTGTCGGTCGCCGCCAGCAACAGGAAATATTTCGTCAGGTACGCAACGATGAACATAATCAGCGTCACCAGACTGAAGAACACACCCAAAGGCGTGGCAACAACCAGCATGACCAGCGAAAACACCAGCATCACGGCACACTTCCAGAAAATGCCCATACTGACTTCGGCCACGCAAAGAAGCTTTTCATCGGGCATCAGGATGGAATTAAGCGCCTCAAGCCCGGTGGCGGTGGTGCGTTCACGGCGATGTCCTTGATCCGCACCGCCTGTATTTCTGGCACCCTGCTCTGTTTTCTTATTGTCGGTCACAATGTTCTCGCTTTCTCAATTGCGCGGCGGAAAGCGATCGGATTGGAAATCGGTGGCAAAACCACCTCGCCCACGCCCATGCCGCGCACCATGATACGCCCATAACCAAAAATACGCCCAAGCACAGTCTGCAATACGTTAACGCCCTCAATGCGGTCGATGCTCATCTCGCCGACATAACGGGCAACGAGTCCGCGCTTGAAGATCAGGCGGGAGTTTGTAATCGCAATTTCCGTCGTCGCCTTGACCACCATCATCGATGCAAAACGCAGAACGCCGAAAATGAAAACAAAGAACGCACCGATACGAATGCCGGGATGAAGCTCCTTGATCCGCGCCAGAACGCCTTCAGATTGGAAGCCGATCCAGTAATGCTCCTGAAAATAGAGAGCCCCCAAAATTACAGCGATGCAGCCGACAATCCCCCAGACAATCGCGAGCACGGCTTTCACCGTATACATCCAGTGAAAATGCCCGATATGGATGATCTCTTCATCCGGACTTAAGGATTGCTGGACATACAGCATGTGACGTTAGTCTCCCAAGGATATGCCCAGCGCCCGGGCAGTGTGAACCAGCGTACCATCCAGATCGACTTGTTGATAGGCCTTGATTGCGTCCTCAATCGCAACATCGATCACCTTGCGGTCCGACCAGGCCACCATGCGGCCGAATTTACCTTCATCAATAAGGTCAACCGCGCGAACACCGAAGGCCGAAGCCAGAAGACGGTCATTATATGTCGGCTGGCTGCCGCGCTGGACATGGCCCAGAACGGTCACGCGGGTTTCAGACCCGGTCATTTCCGAAATACGGGCACTCAGATACTGGCCAATGCCGCCATAACGCTTCTCGCCGCCATGATATTCCTGCTCCAGCTTGCCACCGTCGAGGGTTTTAACAGCCTCGGAAACGACAATCAGGGCAAAGTTACGGCCTGAATCCTTCACTTCCTTAATCTTTTTCGCCACTTTCTCAAGGTCATAAACCACTTCCGGGATCAAGATGACGTCCGCTCCCCCGGCAATCCCCGCCGCCAGAGCGATATGACCGGCATCGCGCCCCATGACCTCAAGGATCATAACCCGGTCGTGGCTGGCCGCCGTTGGTTGCAGACGGTCGAGCGCTTCGGTCGCCACCGCCACCGCCGTGTCGAAACCCGTCGATGTTTCGGTCATACCGATATCGTTATCGATAGTTTTCGGAATACCGACCATTTTCAGGCCGCCCTGCGTCGCCAGCTTGTTCAGGATGGCAAAGCTGCCATCGCCGCCGATGCCAATTATCCCTTCTACATTAAGGGATTTGAAGCCGTCGATAATCTTGCCTGAGAGGTCTTTGGTGGAGCCGTCAGCCATCGGGAACGCGAACGGATTACCCTTGTTGGTGGTTCCCAGAATGGTTCCGCCCATACGCATGACATAAGAATCCATGTCATTCGGCGTCAGGATGCGGTATTGCGCCGGGTCTTTCAGCAAGCCTGCCGTCCCGTTCAGGATACCGACAGTTTCCCAGCCCAGACGGTGCGCCCGGTGCACAGCCGCGCGGATCGCCGCGTTCAAACCGGCGCAATCGCCGCCGCTGGTCAGAATTGCAATACGTTTTTTAGTCATAATATTTTCCCTTAATTAGCACACCCGTGAGATACCGGTTCTTCATACACAATTTATGCTTACCAAACAACGGATTATCTGCTACCCTTTTCGGGCTTTTTATTTTCTGTAATACACCGAGGTCCCTTTCCGCATGGAAGACGAAGACGAACTCCGCGAAAAGCTCATCGAGCTGAAATCCGAACACCAGGATCTCGATGACATCATTGATAAAATGATGGCGCACCAGCCTGTTGATTTCATCCAGATACAGCGTCTCAAAAAACGCAAACTGGTTCTCAAGGACATGATCCAGAAACTGGAAAGCCAGCTTCTGCCGGACATTATTGCATGACCACCGCTCCGCTTGTCGGCATCATCATGGGGTCACAGTCCGACTGGGATACGATGAAGGCCGCCGCCGATGTGCTGAATGAATTCGGCATCGCGCATGAAACGAATATCGTGTCGGCGCACCGCACGCCGGACCGCCTTGTCGAATATGCCAAGAACGCCAAAAGCAACGGCTTGAAAGTCATTATCGCCGGTGCCGGTGGTGCCGCACATCTGCCGGGCATGTGCGCCAGCATGACACCATTACCCGTACTGGGCGTTCCGGTTGAAAGTAAAACACTCAAAGGGCTCGACAGCTTGTTATCCATCGTACAGATGCCGGGCGGCATTCCTGTCGGCACGCTGGCCATCGGTCAGGCGGGTGCCAAGAATGCGGCCCTGCTGGCGATATCGATTTTATCACTCAACGATAACACTCTGGCACAACGTCTGGATGATTTCCGCAGAAAACAAACGGACAGCGTTGCAATCACACCAACAATATGAAACTCGACCGCAAAATCGTCGGCATTCTGGGCGGCGGACAACTGGGCCGCATGAGTGCCCTCGCCGCCGCGCGACTGGGGATCAAGGTTCATATCTACTGCCCTGAAACCGACAGTCCTGCCAGTCAGGTGGCCGCCCGCACATTCATCGGCGAATATACCGACAAGAAGAGGCTGCAGGAATTCGCCGACAGCGTCGATGTGATTTCGTATGAATTCGAAAACATCCCGGTTGAGACCGTGCGCTTCCTGCAAAAATCAAAACCGGTCTTCCCGGATGACCGCTTGCTGGAAATTGCCCAGCATCGCCCGACCGAGAAAAAGTTTCTGAACGATATCGGTATTCCGACGGCAGCGTGGATCGTTGCCACAAAAGCATCCGAAATTGAATCCGGCATGGATGAACTGGGGATTGATCGTTGCGTTCTGAAGACCACGCGCTTTGGCTATGACGGCAAGGGACAAATGATGTTCAGCCGCGATGACGACGCCAAGGCCGCATGGAAAGCACTGGGCGGTCAGGAACTGATCATCGAATCCCTTGTCGATTTCGTTTGTGAAATATCGATCATCATTGCCCGCGACAAGCTGGGGCAGACCGCTATCTACGGCCCGGTCTTCAACGAGCACCACAACCATATTCTAGCCAAAAGCACTGTCCCCGCCCCTATACCCGAGCAACTTTCGGACAAGGCGCGGGATATGACCCGTCTGCTGGCGGATGCCGTCGATCTGGTCGGCGTGCTGGCGCTGGAAATGTTCGTCACCCGCGACGGCAGCATTCTGGCCAATGAAATCGCCCCCCGTACCCATAATTCCGGTCACTGGACGATTGATGCCTGCGTGGTATCCCAGTTCGAACAGCACATCCGGACGATCAGCAGCATGCCGGTCGGACTGCCCGGTCGCCATTCCGATGCCGTCATGTTCAACCTGATCGGCATGGACGCCAAGAAACTGGGCATCTGGCTAGAAAAAAAGAACGCCTGCGTCCATCTTTATGGAAAAGACGAGGTCAAGGAGGGCCGTAAAATGGGCCACGTCACAGTTCTTGCCGACAAGACAAATGTCGGCTAGTTTCTGTAAATAAGAAAAAACATAAACAGGGAAAAATAATCAAGCATGACGACTGCGGACGATATCCGTCGAATGACGCGCATGGATCAGTTGGCGGGGCTCAGAATCAATGCCTATTTCCGCAAACTGAATGCCGGACTGACATCCCTCCAGAATAAATATCTCAAGCCGGGCAAGGTTTTTGCCCCGGAAGACGTCATTCAATGTGCTGTAAGAAACAAGGATACGCTCTTCCTCAATACTATTGATGACAGCTGCGTCGGTTTACAAAAAATTCGTGGCAACTGGCCCTATAAATTACTCCAGGCCATCGAGGCTGATGACATCGAGCATATGCCCGAATTAATGGAACGAGTCAGCGGTCACCCCCTTCAGGATCTGCACTACTTCAAATTCCGCGACAAACCTGACCATACGTATTTCCTGACGGCGGCTCACCTGGTGCGCAGCCAGTCCATGCTGATGTCGCTGGCACATATGAAAGCCGATTTTAACGCCCCGGATTCTGGCGGCCGCTTACCGCTTTACTTCATCGCGCGTTACGCCAGAAGCCGCTGGATGATCCCCCTGCTCGTCAAGA
>JAMHVA010000178.1:0-2119 GCA_035904625.1 Alphaproteobacteria bacterium
CCGCCGGCCTCCTGCTCGGCCTGTTCACCCAGAACGGGACCCTGATTATCTTCCTTCTTTGCTGCGTGATCATCGCCGGGCTCTACGGCGCATGGAGCGTCAGCCACCATATTTTTTTCATTCAATCCCTTCCCGCCATTCTGGCCCTGTTACTATTGCTGATCTGATTTGTTTATACGCATTCTGACGACACTCCTGTTACTGGGCACACTGTGCGCACCAGCAACACAAGCCGAACCCGTGCCGCACACGACAGTGCTCGGGCCATTGGGCCTGAACACCATACCCAGTGCACGCATGGATCAGCCGGGCACTGTGCGTGCGGGTATCAGTACGCTCGATCCTTATATGCATGCCCATGTCGGCATACAGATCGCTGAGCCGTTATATATCGGCATCCGGCAAACTGCGGAGGTTTCCGACCTGAACGATGACGCACTGCGGCTTTATCCCGGCGTTGACATGAAATTACGGTTGCTGGAGGAAGGCCCCTATCACCCAGAACTGTCCCTCGGCTGGCTGGGTGCCGTGGGGCATAAGCGCATGGCGGGGGAATATCTGGCGGCATCCAAGCGCTTCGATAACTGGGATATCAGCGGCGGCATCGGCTGGGGCCGTTATGGCAGCACCCACCATATCGGTAACCCGCTTGGCATTTTTGGCAGCCATTTCAAGAAAGGACGCGCGCTGGATGGCGAGGAACCCAACGGCCCGCAGGACTGGTTCACCGATGACGATGTGGGATTGTTCGCCGGTATCGAATATTCAACGCCGTGGGTCGATGGATTATCATTCTCCGCCGAATGGGGGGCTGACCGTTATCTGGCCGAGAAAGCCGCTTTCGATTTTGATGAACCAGCGCCGTGGGCCGTGGGCGTGCTTTACAGCCCCGAGCCATGGGTCAGTCTTTCCGCCGGTGTGGTCGGCGCTGAAAAAGTCATGGCTACACTCTCATTCCAGAACCTCATCTCCAAATGGCCCGGCAAGCCCTACAAGCGCGATAAGCTGACACAGGAACCTGTGCGCCCCTATCGCACCGGACTGACATTACCCGCCGAGATGGAACTATCCGCCGAACGCAGCCATATCGCCCTGCAGGGTTCGCATGCCGGGGCGACGCGCGCGCAATCAGACATCGTGATTGATGAGAGCCTCTCGACACCGCACCAGATGGGGCGTGCCCTGCCGCATATGAATAACCATGCGGGTGAAACCGTCGAGGCGCTAGAGATACGCCCGGTGCATAAAGGACTGACGGGTCCGCTGGTCCGATTCAACCGCCGCGATATCATCCAGACATTCGGTTTGCATACCGGCAGCCCGCAGGAAATCTGGCGCAATATCGAATGGAATCCAGATCAGACAGATGATCTTCACCTGTCAGGCAGGAATATCCGCACCTATGACCGCGATCTGCGTCTGACTCTGGAACAACAAGTCAGCCTGTCGGAGGAAGATCATGGCATCCTCCACCGCAGCAGCCTGATCGCCGAGGGTGATGTCAGCGGCCCTTACGGCATGCTGGGCGGCATGGGGTTCCGCCTGAACATCTTCGATAATCTTGGTCATCTTGATAACTATCGGCTACCCTCTCCGCTACCGGTTCGCAGCGATGTCGCCGCGTTTGCCGAGAACCGCGTCGGGCTGGAGCGCCTGTATGGCGGCATTGCCCGCACACTGGGTCATGACGTTCATGTGGCTGCCGCTGGCGGATATCTGGAAGAAATGTATGCCGGCTTCGGTGGCGATGTGCTCTACCGCCCCTT
The DNA here is from genome assembly GCA_035904625.1 of Alphaproteobacteria bacterium. Taxonomy (GTDB): domain Bacteria; phylum Pseudomonadota; class Alphaproteobacteria; order Micavibrionales; family Micavibrionaceae; genus Micavibrio_C. The sequence continues at coordinate 1,767 of JAMHVA010000178.1, forward strand.
CCGCTCGACATGGGCGGTGGGCGCGGAAGGATGGCTTGCCCTCAAACGGTCACCCGACACAGCCTTGAATATGGGATTGAATGGCGACCGTGTCTTTACCGGCCATATCAAGGCCTACTATGAATTCCCAGACGCCGATATAACGTTTGAAGCCCGCGCCGGGCGTTACCTGAATGAAGATATCGGCGGCACGCTCGCGCTGAACCAACGGTTCGATCATGGGCTGAATGTCCGTGGATTTGTCACCGCCACCGACCAGAGCGATGCCGATGTGTTTGGCGGCGCGACCAATCTTTACGCGGGGCTGGAATTCACCATGCCGATTGGGAATATTCCGGTTGCGCCGAAAAACA
>JAMHVA010000179.1:0-5565 GCA_035904625.1 Alphaproteobacteria bacterium
CAGCTTGCTGAAGAAACCGGCCAGCGGCGGAATACCCGCCATCGAGAACAGCAGGATCGCAAGAGAATACGCAATCAGCGGGTTGGTACGCGACAAACCAGCCAGATCATCGATGTTCTCAACAGCGCGATCATGGCGACGCATGCACAGGATGATACCAAATACGCCCGCCGTCATGATCATGTAAATCGTCATATACAAAATCACCGCGCCGGCGCCCTGTTCCGTTCCGCTGACCAGACCGACCAGAGCATAACCAACGTTACCGATCGAGCTATAGGCCATCAGACGCTTGATATTCGTCTGTGCCAAACCGGCAAATGCCGCCCACAGCATGGATGTAAACGCCAGGAACCACAGAATTTGTTGCCAGTGCTGCTGCAGACCGTGGAACGGGCCGAACAGCAGTTGCATCAGCAGCGCCATCGCCGCCACTTTCGGCACGATTGCAAACAGGGCTGTGACCGATGTCGGTGAACCTTCATAAACGTCAGGCGTCCACATATGGAACGGTGCGGCCGAAAGCTTGAAGGCAACGCCAACCAGCACAAACACCATGCCGACCATAAAGCCCTGTGGAATCCCCGTCATGCCATTCAGGCTGGTGGCGATTTTTGCGTATTCCAGCGTACCGCTGAAACCGTACACCATCGAAATACCAAACAGCAGCATGCCTGAGGCAAGAGCGCCCAGAACGAAATATTTCAGACCCGCTTCGGATGAACGGGCGTTATCGCGACGGAACGCTGCCAGAACATAAAGGCTCAACGACTGAAGTTCCAAGCCAACATACATTGTCAGCAGATTGCTGGCAGAAATCATCAGCATCATGCCAACGCCCGCAAACAGGATCAGGATCGGATATTCAAACCGCGCCATCATTTCCTGCTGCAGGTACCTGACAGACAACGCAATCGTCGCGATCAGGCCGAACAGGACCAGAAGCTTCATAAAGGCTGTAAACGGGCTGATCTTGAACATACCATTCAGGACGACATGATCTTCCCAGCTAATACCCAGCAAGAACATGCCCGTAATCGTAAAAGCCCCCAGAACGCACCAACTGATGAAGGCTGTCGACTGATTTCCACGGATCACACCGGCAATCAGCAGGATCATACCCGATAGCGCCAGCACAATTTCCGGCAATACGGGAATCAGTTCAGCAAAAGACAGATTACTCATCTTGGTCAGCCTCCGGTTCCGCAGATTTCTCTTTGCCTTTCTCGGGCGCGTCATCTGCGGTTGCATTATCGTCTTCAGTGTCGTTTGCCTTCGCGGCATCTTCCGCCTCAAGCGCGGCCTGCTCCACTGCCAGCTTTTCCTCGGCGGCATCCACGCGTTCATGATACGTGGTCAGCAGCTTCGACACAGACGGCGAAACGCGCTCCATCACATAACCAGGCGCAACACCCAGCCAGATCACCAGCACAACAAACGGGATAAAGATCAGGATTTCGCGGGGATTCAGATCATGCATCGCAGCAGCATCCGGATTATTCTGCGGTCCGAAAACCACCCGGCGGTACAGCACCAGCATATAGGCTGCCCCGAGAACGACACCCGTGGTCGCGAACAATGCCCCAACCGTATTGACCTGGAACGTACCCAGCAGTGCCAGGAATTCCCCGACAAATCCGGATGTCCCCGGCAAGCCGACAGACCCCAGCATCATGACCATGAACACCGTCGCATATTTTGGCATATTCTTGACGATGCCGCCGTAACGCCCGATCTCGCGCGTATGCAGACGATCATAAACCACACCAACGCACAGGAAGAGCGCACCGGATACAAGCCCGTGGCTGATCATCTGGAAGATACCGCCTTCAACGCCCTGCGTCGTCGCGGTGAAAATACCCAGCGTCACAAAACCCATATGCGCAACCGATGAATAGGCAATCAGCTTCTTCATATCTTCCTGCACCAGCGCCACCAGCGAGGTATAAATAATCGCGATGACCGAAAGCCAGAAAACCAGATCGGCATAGTGAGCAGAAGCTTCAGGGAACATCGGCAACGAGAACCGCAGGAAACCATAACCGCCCATCTTCAGCAGAACGCCCGCCAGAATAACGGAACCTGCTGTCGGCGCTTCAACGTGAGCATCGGGGAGCCAGGTGTGAACCGGCCACATCGGCATCTTGACCGCAAAGCTGGCAAAGCAGGCCAGCCACAGCCACATCTGCATATCGCGGGCGACGGGGTTTGCCATCAAGGTCGGGATATCCGTCGTACCGGCTTGCATATACAGCGCCAGAATGGCCACCAGCATCAGAACCGAACCCAGAAGCGTATACAGAAAGAACTTGAACGCCGAATAGACGCGGCGCGCCCCGCCCCATACGCCGATGATAATAAACATCGGGATCAGGACCGCTTCGAAGAATACATAGAATAGAACCGTATCCAGCGCACAGAACGTCCCGATCATGAATGTTTCAAGGATCAGGAACGCCACCATATATTCCTTGACCCGCTTCTCGATCGAGGTCCAGCTTGCCAGAATGCAGACGGGCGTCAGGAACGCTGACAGGACAACAAAGAACATGGAAATGCCATCGACACCCATGTGATAGCCGATGCCCAAGGCCTCAAACCAGACCTTCTTCTCGACAAACTGGAAATCAGCACTTTCCGGATTGAACCGGACCATCATGTAAAACGCCAGCGCAAACGTGAAAACCGAAGTATACAGCGCGGCATATCGTGCGTTCTTGGCCACCACATCCGGCTCGCCCCGGATCATCATGATAAACAACGCGCCCACCAGCGGCAGGAACGTCATCAGCGAAAGGATTGGAAAATCGATCATGTTTACTCTCTTAGAATCCGATCGTCATGCGGTAAATCAGCCAGGAAATCAGGCCAATCAAACCCAGCATCATGACAAAAGCATAGTGGAACAAATAACCGGACTGGAACAAGCTGGTACGGATGCCGACACGACGGCTGAGACTGGACATACCATCCGGCCCCCATCCATCAATCAGGGCAGCATCACCCTTCTTCCAGAAGAACCGCCCCCAGCGCATCGCGCGCTGGACAAACATGCGGTCGTACAGTTCATCGAAGAACCATTTGTTGTAGAACAATGTATGAAGCGGCGAGAAAATCCGCGCGATCTTGGCCGCAACGCCCTCTTTCCACATATACACGACATAGGCGAGGAAGATACCGAATGCGGCGATACCGATCGGCAGCAACTTCACCCATTGTGGAACATGGTGCGCGGCCTCCAGCGTGTCATTCTCCGGCAAGACTTTCAGGCTCTCACCCCAGAATTCTGCGCGACCGAATGAAGCATGATCCTTGCCATGCTCTTCCGCCACTGGCGCTTCAACATCATGTTCGATCTCGACTTCGTTTTTCACGATTTCGGTCTCATGACCACCACCTTTGCCTCCTCCGACAAAGGGTTCATAGAACAGGAACCCTGCCAGCAACGCACCCGTTGCCAGAACGATCAGCGGCGTAATCATGATCGACGGCGATTCATGGACATGCGCCATGACATGTTCATCCGCGCGCGGTTTGCCATGGAACGTCATCAGGATCAGGCGCCAGCTATAGAATGCCGTCATCAGGGCAGCCGCAATCCCCAGCCAGAACGCCATGGTGCCAAACCATGTATGGTCGGCAAACGCAGATTCCAGAATAATGTCTTTTGAATAATACCCGGCAAAGAACGGAATCCCTGCCAGTGCCAGCGATCCTATCCACATCAACCCGTATGTCGTGGGAATCAGACGCCAGATACCGCCCATTTTGCGCATGTCCTGCTCATCCGACATCGCGTGAATAACAGAACCGGCCCCAAGGAACAGCAGCGCCTTGAAGAACGCGTGCGTCATCAGGTGGAACATCGCCGCGCCATAGGCTGATACGCCAAGCGCGAAGAACATGTAACCCAGTTGCGACATCGTTGAATACGCGATTACGCGCTTGATGTCGAACTGCGTCAGACCGATAGTCGCCGCGACAAAGGCAGTGACAGCACCGAAACAGGTAACAACCATCAGCGCGGTCGGCGCATATTCAAACACGGGCGAGAAGCGTGCCACGAGGAAGACGCCAGCCGTCACCATGGTTGCCGCGTGAATGAGCGCGGAAACAGGCGTCGGCCCCTCCATCGCATCCGGCAGCCATGTATGCAGACCCAGTTGCGCCGATTTCCCCACCGCGCCCATGAACAGCAGCAGGCAGATAAGCGTCAGCGCATGAACGTTGAAGCCAAGGAAATTGTAGGTCAGTTCCGTCAGCTCCGGCGCTTTTTCAAAAATATCGCCGAAGGTGATCGACCCGAACACAGCGAATGTCGCCATCGTACCCAGTGCCAGACCAAAGTCACCAACGCGGTTGACAATAAAGGCCTTCACTGCCGCCGCATTCGCAGAATGTTTGTGATTCCAGAAACCAATCAACAGATAAGACGCCAGACCGACACCTTCCCAGCCGAAGAACAGCTGCAGCAGATTGTCGGACGTCACCAGCATCAGCATCGCAAACGTAAACAGCGACAGATACGACATGAAACGGCCTTTTGCCGGGTCATGGCTCATATATCCGACGGAATAGACGTGAACACATGCAGAAACGATATTGATCACGCACATCATGACGACCGTCAGTTGGTCGATACGCAGTGCCCAGTTCGCTGAAAAGTCGCCGGACACAATCCAGCTCGCCAAGGGAACCATGCGCGGGCTTTGCCCCAGAATGACATCAAAGAACAGAACGCAGGACGTAAAGGCCGCGATGATCACGGCTGCGCAGGTGATGAACTGGCATCCCCTGTCCCCCAGTTGCTTCCCGAACAGGAACGCAATGGCAAAAGCGATCAACGAAGGAAATACAGCAAGAAGTTCCATAAGCACTTACCCTTTCAGGGACGAAATGTCTTCAACGGCGATGCTGCCGCGATTACGGAAGAAGATCACAAGAATAGCCAGACCGATGGCGGCTTCCGCAGCGGCCACCGTGAGCACGAACATCGTGAACACCTGCCCTGCAAGATCGTTCAGATGCGTGGAGAACGAAACAAGGTTGATATTGACCGCCAGCAGCATCAACTCGATCGACATCAGGATGACGATCACGTTTTTACGATTCAGGAAAATGCCAAATACACCCAATGTAAACAGGATAGCGGCGACAGACAGATAGTGGGACAGGCCGATTTCCATGGACTTATACTCCCGACCGTGGCGATACTTTTTGAATTTCGAGAACATCCTCCGGACGGCGGGCATTCTGCACAGACACTTTCTGGCGGCGTACATCCGGACGGTATCTGTGCGTCAGGACAATCGCGCCAATCATGGCCACCAGCAGAACCAGACCAGCGGCCTGAAACACCAGCGCATAATCGGTATAGATCAAGCGCCCCAGTGCCTCGGTATTCGTGATGTTATCCGGTGTCGGCGACACGAGATTCTTATCGACCTCGGGCGAAAATTTCCAGGCGGCAAATACTGAAATCAGCTCCAGCAACAGGATGCCGCCCGAAACAAGACCCAGCGGCACATACTGCATCGCCCCCTTGCGCAGATCAGCAAAGCTGAT
>JAMHVA010000180.1:0-6491 GCA_035904625.1 Alphaproteobacteria bacterium
CACTGGCGCCCGAGCGTATCACGGCGCGTCAGATCGAGGCAGCACGCCGTGCACTGACACGTCACATGAAGCGTCAGGGCAAGGTCTGGATCCGCGTGTTCCCGGACGTGCCGGTTTCGAAAAAGCCGCTGGAAGTTCGTATGGGTTCCGGTAAAGGTTCGCCGGAATTCTACGTCTGCCGCGTCAAGCCTGGTCGCATCATGTTCGAACTGGGTGGCGTACCGGAACAACTGGCTCGTGAAGCACTGGCTCTGGCCGCTGCCAAACTGCCGATCGCAACAAAATTCGTCGCCCGTATCGGCGGCTAAGTTAGAGAAGTAAAGAGGAGACCGCCATGAAAGCGGAAGACCTGAAGACAAAAACAGCTGACGAACTGAAAAAGGCCCTGCTGGACCTGAAGAAAGAACAGTTCACCCTGCGCATGCAAAAAGCGCAAGGCCAGCTCGAGAATTCGGCAAAAGTACGTCAAGTGCGTCGTGATGTCGCGCGCGTGCAGACAGCCCTGACACAAAAAGCGAGTGGTGCTGAAGCAGCTCCGGCGAAAAAAGCCGCAGCGAAGAAGCCCGCAAAAGCAAAAAAGACAGCTGCATAGGCAGTAGGTAGGAGATAAAGAATGCCCCGTCGTGTACTTGAAGGCGTCGTCGTCAGCGACAAAATGGACAAGACAGTAACCGTTCTGGTTGAACGCCGTTACATGCACCCGGTTTACAAGAAATACATTCGTAAATCGGACAAGTTTGCCGCTCATGACGAAAGCAACGCGTTCCAGATCGGTGATCGCGTAGCAATTGAAGAATGCCGCCCGCTGTCGAAGAACAAACGCTTCACGGTGATCACGGTTCCGACCAAGGAAGCGCTGGCAAAAACGGCTGAGAAGAAGCAAGCGAAGGTCGACGCGAAGAAAGCTGAAGAAGCTGCCAAAGAAGCCGCGAAAGCCGAGAAAAAAGAAGCAAAAGCCAAGGTAAAAGCTGAAAAAGCGGAAACCAAGGCAAAAAAAGCGACAACAACCAAAACCGCTAAAGCGAAAAAAGACGAATAAGCTTTAGGGTAAAGTGAACGAGTAAAAGAAGGCAGGATTGCTATGATACAGATGGAAAGCGACCTCGAAGTAGCCGACAACAGCGGCGCCAAGCGGGTCAAATGCATCAAGGTTCTCGGTGGCTCCATGCGCACCACGGCAAATATCGGCGACATCATTGTCGTATCGATTCAGGATGCTATTCCCCGTGGTCGCGTGAAGAAAGGCGATGTGCATCGCGCTGTCATCGTGCGTACGAAAACAGGCCTGAGCCGTAATTATGGCGAACGCATCCGTTTCGACACGAACGCTGCCGTTCTGATCAACAAACAAAACGAACCGATCGGTACACGTATCTTCGGACCCGTGACCCGTGAACTCCGCAAGAGCTTCATGAAGATCGTTTCTCTGGCGGCTGAGGTGCTGTAATGACACAGGTAAAACTGAAAATTAAAAAGGGCGACCAGGTCGTCGTTCTGACGGGCAAGGACAAAGGCAAAAAAGGCGAAGTCCTGCGCGTGATCCCGGAAGATAGCCGCGTGGTTGTTGCAGGCGTGAATGTTGCGACAAAACACGTCAAGCCGTCGCAAACCGGCGGTGGCGGCATTCAGAAAACGGAACTGCCTGTTCATATTTCGAACGTGGCGATTGCTGATCCGAAAACAGGCAAGCCGACACGCGTTGGTCTGAAAGCCCTGAAGGATGGCAAGAAAGTCCGTGTGGCGAAAAAATCCGGCGAGACAATCGGCTAAGTTAACTTAGGTAGAAGAAAGATAAGAAAATGAAAGCGACCAAGACACGTTTTCAAACACGCTACGAAAATGAAATCAGACCCGCGATGAAAAAAACCCGCGGCTACAAGAATGATTATCAGATTCCGCGTCTTGAGAAGATCGTTCTGAACATGGGTGTGGGCGAAGCAACGTCCAACCGTGGCGAAATTGACAGCGCATTTGATGATATGGCCCTGATCGCTGGTCAGAAACCGGTCATCACATACGCCAAAAAATCAAACGCATCGTTCAAGATCCGCGACGGCATGGCCATCGGCGTGAAAGTAACGTTGCGCGGCCACCAGATGTATGAATTTCTGGACCGTCTGGTCACGATCACCATGCCGCGTATCCGCGACTTCCGCGGCATCAACGGCAAAAGCTTCGATGGCCGTGGCAACTACGCCATGGGCATCAAGGAACATATCGTGTTCCCGGAGATCAGCTACGACAAGGCGGACAAGATGCGTGGTATGGATATCATCATCTGCACATCGGCCAAGACGGATGCGGAAGCAAAAGAACTGCTGACGGCGTTTGATATGCCGTTCAAGAACTAAGGTTTTGAGAAGAAAGGACTAACGGACATGGCTAAAAGCTGTTCGATTAATCGTAACGACAAGCGCAAGAAACTGACGAAACAGTATTCTGCACGTCGTGCCAAGCTGAAGGCGATCATCAGCGACCGCGATCTGCCGCCGGAAGATCGTTTCCAGGCTGTGCTGAAGCTGTCCGAGATGCCGCGTAATGGTGCACGTACGCGCATTCGTAACCGTTGCGAACTGACAGGCCGTCCGCGTGGTCACCATCGTAAGTTTAAACTGTGCCGTAACGTCCTTCGTGAACTTGCACAACGCGGCGAACTGCCCGGCGTTGTGAAGTCCAGCTGGTAAGGCTTAAGGCAAGGAGATATAAAAATGACAATGAGCAGCCCCCTGGCAGATACACTGACACGTATCAGAAACGCCCAGAAAGCGAAAAAATCCGTTGTTGAAGTTCTGGCTTCCAAATTTGTCGGTGCGGTTCTGACCGTTCTGGCAGACGAAGGTTACATCCGCGGCTACAAGCCGGGCAAAGACGAAAATGGCCACGCCGTTTTCGTTGTGGAACTGAAATACGATCAGGACGAAGGCGCGATCCGCGAAGTGCACTGCATTTCCAAACCGGGCCGTCGTATCTACAGCGCGTCCAAAGAAGTGCCGCGTTTCTACAATGGTTTGGGTCTGACGATCGTCTCCACACCGATGGGTGTGATGGCCGACTATCAGGCACGTGAGAAAAATGTTGGCGGCGAAGTTCTGTGCCAGGTCTTCTAAGAAGACGAAACAGAAGAAGAGTTTGAGAGGACAAGAAAATGTCACGAGTTGGTAAGAACCCTGTAAAGCTGGTTGATGGCGTCACCGCCGAGATCAACGGCCAGACAGTGAAAGTGAAAGGCAAGCTGGGCGAGCTCAGCATGAACGTCCACGACAACGTGGCCGTCAAGCTGGAGAACGGCGAAATTTCGGTGTCCCCGAAAGACGATAGCCGCGAAACCCGCGCGTTGTGGGCGACCATGCGCAACCTGATCAAGAACATGGTGCAGGGCGTCAGCGCCGGTTACACCAAGGTTCTCGAAATCCATGGCGTGGGTCTCCGCGCCAACCTGCAGGGTTCCAACCTGAACCTGCAACTGGGTTTCAGCCACGACATTAACTTTCCGATCCCGGACGGTATCAAAATGGCTGTTGAAAAACAGACCAGGGTCACCATCACCGGTATCGACAAGCAACAAGTCGGCCAGGTTGCGGCTGATATTTACCGCCTGAAGTCGCCCGAGCCCTACAAAGGCAAAGGTATCCGTTACGAGGGTCAGCAGATCCTGCGTAAAGAAGGCAAGAAGAAATAAGGTTTTGACGAGGAAAAAGTCATGAGAGCACATCTGTCATCCAAGGATCGCCGTACATATCGTACACGCAACAAACTGCGCGCGATCAATATCCAGAAAGCGGGTCTGAAAGAGACACGTCCGCGCCTGTCCGTGCACCGCACGAACAAGCAGATTTATGCCCAGATCATCGATGATGTGAACGGTGTAACGCTGGCGGCGGCATCCTCTATGGATAAAGAGCTGGGCCTGAAAAAGGGTTCCGACAAGGCCGCTGCCGCACAGGTCGGCAAGCTGGTGGCGCAGCGTGCGCTGAAAGCGGGCGTCAAGGATGTCCAGTTTGACCGTGGCAGCTATCTGTACCATGGCCGTGTGAAATCTGTTGCTGAAGGCGCCCGTGAAGGCGGCCTGAACTTCTAAGGAATTGATGGAGAAAAACTGAAAATGGCTCGTGCACAACAAGAACATCGCGAAGAAAGCGAACTCATTGAACGCCTGGTCAGCATTAATCGTGTTGCCAAGGTCGTGAAAGGTGGTCGTCGCTTCGGTTTCGCCGCCCTGATGGTTGTCGGTGATGGCCGCGGTCGCGTCGGTTTCGGTACGGCGAAAGCCCGTGAAGTGCCGGATGCCGTGAAGAAAGCAACCGAGCAGGCAAAACGCAACATGGTACGTGTACCGCTGCGCGAAGCCCGCACAATCCACCACGATGTCGTCGCGACAGACGGTGCTGGCAAGGTTTACCTGCGCTCCGCTCCGTCGGGTACGGGTATCATCGCCGGTGGCCCGATGCGTGCGATTTTCGAAGCAGTCGGTATTCAGGATATCGTCGCGAAAGTGGCGGGTTCCAACAACCCGCACGCAATCGTGAACGCAACGATGGCCGCGCTGAAGAAAATGCAAAGCCCCCGTCAGGTGGCGGCCCGTCGCGGCAAGAAAGTCAGCGATGTGATTGCCAACCGCGAAGCCGCACGTTCGGCAGCGGAAGTGGCAGCAACGGCAGCTGAAGCGGAATAATTTTAACGTTAAAAGGTTGATTTGAGGTCGATCATGACTGAAGAAGCGAAGAAAAAAGCCCCTGCGAAGGAAACGGCAAAGAAAGCAGCAGCCCCCAAAGCTGCGCCGAAGGCCGCTGCAAAAAAGGCTGATAAAGCACCGAAATCCGGTAAGACAATCACCGTAGAACAAATCGGCAGCCCGATCGCCCGTGAAGCATCGCAGCGCGCGACGCTGATCGGTCTTGGCCTGAACAAGATGCGCCGCAAGCGTACGCTGGAAGATACACCGGCTGTTCGCGGCATGATCAACAAAGTGCAACATCTGGTCCGTGTCGTAGACGCGGCCTAAGCAAGATAAAGAGTGAAAGGCACACAGCCATGAAACTGAATGAACTCAAACCGCAAAAAGGCTCGACCTTCAACCGTATGCGCGTAGGCCGCGGTCTTGGTTCCGGTAAGGGCAAGACAGCCGGTTCCGGTACAAAGGGTCAGAAATCCCGCTCCGGTGTTGCGATTGCCGGTTTTGAAGGCGGTCAAATGCCGCTGTACCGTCGTCTGCCGAAGCGCGGCTTCAAGAACATTTTCGCGCTCGATCTGGACGAAATCACACTGGGCCGTCTGCAGGCCGCGATCGACTCCAAGAAGGTCGATGCGAAGAAGCCTCTGGATCACAAATCTCTGGTTGCAGCAGGTGTTCTGCGTTCCTCGACCGAAGGTTTCCGCATTATCGGCGGTGGCGAACTGAAAGCCAAAGTCGAAGTCACCCTGCATGGCGCAACCAAGACAGCGCAAGAAGCGATTGAAAAAGCGGGCGGCAAGCTGACCTTCGTTGAAGTGAAAAAATTCGTACGTCCGGGCAAAGAAGGCAAGAACAAAGGCAAGGGCAAAAAAGGTCGCAACAAGAAAGCGGCTGCGACGACGGAAGAATAATTCTCCGATCGATTACGGATTGACGAAACGGCGCTGTGATCAGCGCCGTTTTTTATCGTATCCGGCATGCCGCCCGCGCGTGTTTTTAGCTGTTAGATTCATAGATAATCTTGTGTGCAGGGCTTGTTTCCCCACAGTGTTTTCTTTATGTATTTAAGCTGCATATCACTTCACGTCTTAGAGGATTTTTCAAGATGGCATCAGCCGTTGAGCAACTCGCCAAGAACGCTAACTGGGGCACACTCGCCCGCGCGACCGAACTCAAGCAACGCATTCTGTTCGTGCTGGGCGCGCTGATCGTTTACCGTCTGGGCACCTATGTGCCGATCCCCGGTATTGACGTGGCAGTCTGGAAAGACATTTTCAGTCAAAAGGGCGGCGGCATTCTCGACATGTTCAACATGTTTTCGGGCGGCGCGCTTCAGCGTATGACCATCTTCGCATTGAATATCATGCCGTACATTTCGGCCTCGATTATCATGCAGCTGGCAACGGCGATCTCCCCGCGTCTTGAGGCGATCAAGAAAGAGGGCGAGTCGGGTCGCACAAAAATCAACCAGTACACACGTTATCTGACAGTGCTGCTGGCCGCGGTTCAGGCTTATGGTCTGGCTGTCGGTCTGGAAAGCCTGCAAGGCTCGAGCGGTTCCGCCGTGATTGATCCGGGCATGTTCTTCCGCGTCTCGACGGTGATCACAATCGTCGGCGGCACCGTGTTCCTGATGTGGCTGGGCGAGCAGATCACAGCGCGCGGTGTCGGTAATGGCATTTCGCTGATCATCTTCGCCGGTATCGTCGCCGAACTGCCGCGCGCGATTGCCAGCACGCTGGAACTGGGCCGCCAGGGTCAGTTCAACCTGCTGGAACTGGCTCTGATCGCCACCATGGTTGTTGCGATCATTACCTTC
>JAMHVA010000181.1:0-3861 GCA_035904625.1 Alphaproteobacteria bacterium
CTTAGCATTGACTTCCGGTGTACCAGCTTGCGAATACCATAATTTGAATTGAGACAAATCCTGTCCCGACGCATCAACCATGCACTGTACGAAATCATCGCATGTTACGGCCATGCCATCATAACGATCAAAATAAAGGTCTGTTGCCTTACGGTACGTCTCTGGTGACAGCAACGTATGCTGCATACGAATGACCTCAGCGCCTTTTTCATACACGGTGACCGTATAAAAATTACTGATCTCTATATAATTATCAGGGCGGATCGGGTGAGCCATCGGCCCTGCATCCTCGGCGAACTGCGAACGGCGCAGCAATACGACATCATCAATACGCTTCACGCCACGCGAATTCATATCCGATGAAAATTCCTGATCACGGAAAACGGTTAGCCCTTCCTTCAGCGATAGCTGGAACCAGTCACGGCAGGTGACGCGGTTCCCCGTCCAGTTGTGAAAATATTCATGGGCAATCACGCCTTCGACGCGCTCGAAGTCACCATCGGTAGCCGTTTCCGGGTGTGCCAGCACAAGAGCTGTATTGAAAATATTCAGCGAGGTATTCTCCATCGCCCCCATATTGAAATCGCTCACCGCGACGATATTGAAACGATTGAGCTGGTATTCACGGCCATAAACCTCTTCATCCCATTTCATCGACTTGATCAGCGATTCCATGGCGTAATGGCATTGGCTTTCATCACCCTTACGCACATAGATGCGTAAATCAACATTTCTGCCAGACATGGTTTTGAAATGATCCTGAATATAAACCAGATTTCCAGCGACCAGCGCGAACAGATAACAGGGCTTGGGGAAGGGATCATGCCAGACTGTATAATGACGCCCATCGGGCAAATCACCCTCTTCCGTCAGATTGCCATTCGATAGCAATACCGGACAGATCGCCTTATCACCCTCAACACGGGCTGTAAAAACCGTCATGACATCCGGACGGTCTGGGAAGTACGTAATCTTGCGGAAACCTTCAGCCTCGCACTGGGTGCACCAGTTACCGCCTGACTTATACAGTCCTTCAAGGGCAGTATTAGCGGCCGGATCAATTTCAACTTCCGTTTCCAGGGTAAATTTATCCCCCGGGGCCGCAATCGTCAGAAACTTCTCATCCACCTGATAATCGCTGACAGGCTTTCCATCAATAGACACTGATTTCAGGAACAAGCGCTCGCCGTTCAGGATCAGGGGCTGATTGCCATCGCCGCCTTTCCTGAACTGAATGCGTGACAGGACAACCGTTTTCTCTTCGAAAATGCGGAACGTCAGGCTGACAGAATCGACCAGATAACATGGCGATTGATAATCCTTGAGGTACACCGTCTTCGGTGCCACTGCATCTTCAGTACGCATCATACATATTTCCTAAGCGAGGAAGAGGGGGAGAAAAACAAGGGCAGTAAACATGACCCCAACGGACCCAATAACAAGGGCGCCGTCTCGTACCATGATACCGGCCCCCATAACAATCAGTGCCGCACTAGGAATCATAACTCCCCAAGAGAGAAACATAAGCGGGAGAAAGGACACAGCAAAGAACATTGCAACTCCGGCCGTAATCCTTGTGACATTAGGCGTAAAAAGTTCCGGCATGCGCGGATGAATATATTGTTCTATTTTCTCCCTGTGAGGCTCGTATGCATCCAGCAGTTTTTTGATCAGCTTACGGCTAAACGAAAACGCCCCGACAATAGCAGGAACGGACGCAGCATCCTCACCCCTGAACATCTGACCCGCGATCAGGCATATGATAATCGTGACAAGGATGGGCACACCGGGGACGAGCCCGGTGGGCAGTAATGTCAGCAGGGCTGTGATGATGAAAAGGAATCCATAGCTGCGGCTGCCGAGCGTTTCGACAATCTCATTCAGCGTAATTTTGTTCCCTGAGGTAGTGTCCCCCAGTTCCAACAACATATCGTTCAAAGTGGTGTTATTCTGGCTCATGGTCACCATTTTATGCGATTGGCCGATCCGGATAAATACGAATAATGAGAAAGAAAATTACCTGAATCAGGCCTCTGCCGAATCATCCAGATCATCAGGATCATCAAATTCCTCGGGAGAATCGACCGGGAGGGCTTTTTTACGGGCGTTGGCTTCTTCAGCGCGCCGCTCACGCATGATTTTGACCTCACTCCACATCGGATAAAGAACGTCTTTCACGCCCTGACCAGAAATAGCAGAAATCTGGAATACTTTCTTGCCGATCGCATCCTCAAGTATCCTGGCCTGATCGGCAGCAAGCTCCGGCCCCAATGCATCGCACTTATTCAAGGCCACAAGCTCGGGTTTCTCATCAAGCCCCTCGCCATAAGCCACAAGCTCGCCACGAATAGTGTTGTAGGCCCCCACAATATCATCCTGTGTGCTATCGATCAGGTGCAGCAGGATGGCTGTGCGCTCAATATGGCCCAGGAACCGCGTGCCAAGGCCGTGGCCTTCGCTGGCCCCCTCGATCAAACCCGGAATGTCTGCAACGATGAATTCCTGCTCACCAACATAGGCAACCCCCAGATTGGGGTGCAGGGTGGTGAAGGGGTAATCGGCAATCTTCGGGCGGGCCCGCGTGCAGGCAGCAAGGAATGTCGATTTGCCAGCATTTGGCAGTCCCACAAGGCCTGCATCGGCAATCAGCTTCAGGCGCAACCAGACGGCTGCCGTCTGACCAGGCCATCCCGGCGTCGATTTGCGCGGGGCCTGATTGGTCGCTGTCTTGTAATGGGCATTCCCAAAGCCGCCGTCACCGCCCTTCAGAAAGACGATACGTTCGCCCGGCTCGGTCAGGTCGAGCAAGATGGTTTCTTTATCTTCATCAAGAATCTGCGTCCCTGCCGGAACGCGGATGACAACATCCTCGCCACCCACACCGGAACGATCCTTACCCATGCCATAATGGCCTTTTTGCGCCTTGAAATGCTGGGTATAACGAAAATCGATCAGGGTATTTAGCGTATCGACGACTTCGATAATGACATCGCCGCCTTTGCCGCCGTTACCACCGTTGGGGCCGCCCATGTCGATGAATTTTTCACGACGGAATGCCACGCACCCGGCGCCGCCGTGTCCGCTCTCAAGATAGATCTTTGCTTCATCCAGAAATTTCATCGTTTCGTCTCAAACAAAAAGGGGGAAGGCCAAGCTTTCCCCCTTTGAATTTTTTATGCCAGAGGGCTTATTCAGCCGCTTCCACAGCGTCGTTTGCCGGCAGGATGCTGACATAGCGACGCTTGCGGTTGCAAGTCGAGAATTTTACTTCGCCGTTCACCAGCGCGAACAGTGTGTGGTCTGTGCCCATGCCAACATTCTGACCGGCATAGAATTCTGTGCCGCGCTGACGGATGATGATGTTGCCAGCCAGAACTTGCTGACCGCCATACACTTTCACGCCAAGGCGCTGACCAGCTGAGTCGCGACCGTTACGGGAGCTACCGCCTGCTTTTTTATGTGCCATAATTCAAACTCCTAAATCTTGTAGAAAATGATATAACCGAAAGCTTACTTGATCGATGTGATTTCGATCTTCGTGTGCGGCTGACGGTGGCCGATTGTGCGCTTGTAGTGCTTACGGCGTCTCTTTTTCATAATTAGAATTTTTTTGTCGCGCAACTGAGCAACAACTTTACCGATAACGGTAGCTTTTTTGCCGCCTTCAGCGAAAAGAACATCGTCGAATGTGACTGTATCGCCCTCTTTGGCGTCCAGTTTTTCAACAAGAAGGGTGTCTTTTTCTGCGACTCTGTACTGTTTACCGCCGGAGCGAATGATAGCGAACATGGTTTTAAACCGTTGGTTATTATATTAATATCAATACGTTAGCGAGCGACGTCGCTGCCACGCAGTACGTTT
>JAMHVA010000182.1:0-13913 GCA_035904625.1 Alphaproteobacteria bacterium
GGTGAAAGAAGACGGCACAGTGGATATTCCGCTCAAGGCCGTTCTGGGTGTTGATGCCGAACCGACCGAATATCTGACCGTGACCGTGACGGGTATCCCGTCTTCATGGGGCTTCAGCGCGCCTGTGGGCACGTACAATGCCGCAACCGGGACATGGACAATTACCGTGGCGCCGGGTCAAAACCTGAATACGGTTTTGACATTCACACCGCCTGCAAACTCTGACATCGATCTTAGTGGCCTGAACGCGACAGCGACCGTCACCCAGCCTTCATCCGGCCTGACGGCTTCCGATAGCGATGCCTTTGGCATCATCGTTGACGCTGTGGCTGACAAGCCGACGATCAATGCAGTCGATGGTACATTACTCGAAGGTCAAGGCGCGCCGGTGAAAGTTACGGCAGCACTGACGGATACGGATGGTTCCGAAATCATCACGCACTACCAGATTAGCAATGTTCCGGCGGGCTTCAGCTTCAATGCCGGTACCAATCTGGGTGGCGGCGTATGGCAATTCCAGCCGTCTGAAATGACAAACGCCCTGCGTGTGACGCCGCCGGCCGGTTTCAACGGTACGGTTGATTTCACTGTCACAGTGTTCAACACCGAAAATCCGGTCAGCGATGCTGAATTCGATCCGGCTGACAACAACAACAGCGCATCCGATATCCTGACCATCACATGGACGCCGACAATCGATGTGCCGGATATCACCGTGAACAGAAATGTTGACGATGTTATCGTCAAGGAAGACGGTTCCATCGGTGTGCCGATCACGGCAACACTGGGCGCGAACCCGTCGCCGACAGAATACCTGACGGTGACGGTGTCCGGTATCAGCCCGGCATGGGGCTTCAGCGCACCGGTTGGTACATATAATGCTGCTGCAGGTACATGGACGGTGACATTGGCGCCGGGCCAGAATCTCAGCACGATCATGACATTCACGCCGCCGGCGAACTCTGACCTCGACCTGAACGGCCTGAACGCCGTTGTCGTCGCGACAGATCCGTCGTCGGGCCTCTCGGCAACCGACTCTGACGCATTCCGCATCATCGTTGATGCTGTGGCTGATAAGCCGACACTCACCGTCAGCGCACCGACGGTTGAAGAGGGTCACAATGTACCGCTGACAATCAATGCAGCTGTGACGGACAAAGACGGTTCTGAAACGATCACGCACTACCAGATCAGCAACGTTCCGGCGGCCTTCGGCTTCACGACCGGTACGAATCTGGGTGGTGGCGTATGGCAGTTCACACCGGCGCAAATTGCTGGCCTGCAACTGGTTCCGCCCTCGACATTCAGTGGCAATCTCCAACTCAAGGTGAAAGTGTTCAACGCTGAAACCACGCTGGGCGGCACCGAAGTCGATACGACAGATAACACCAACTTCAACGAAACAACGCTCACGGTCAAAATCGACCGCGACGACGTGCCGGTTCTGGTGCAGCCTGAAACTGTTACGGTTGATGAAACCAACATGGCAGCCACAGGTTCGACCAGCGTTTCCGACAAGGTGGATGCAAACTTCTTCGCCGACGGACCGGGCACGTTCTCGGCCAATGGCGGCTTCTTCGCCGGTATCCCGCTGACATCGAACGGTGTTGCTGTGGCTGTCACGCTGGTGGGTGGTGTTTACACAGGTAAAGCCGGTGCGGATACTGTCTTTACCCTGACACTGCAGCCGAATGGTCAGTACACCTTTAATCTGGTGGGAACGCTGGATCACCCGAACACAGCCGATCACAATGACAATATCGCGCTGCAGTTCGGCGTTCGTGCGACCGACTCCGAAGGCGACCATGCTGATGGTGTGATCACCGTCAACGTTCTGGATGATGGTGTGAATGCCCATGATGATTTCGCGGATGTTCCGACCTCGACCGGCACGGTCAGCGGCAACGTTGTCACAAACGACAGCTTCAGCCAGGACGAACCGAACACAGTGACCGAAGTCTCCTTCGGCGGCACTACGGTTACAGTTCCGGCGACGGGCACGGTATCGATCGCCGGCAATTACGGCGTTCTGACACTGTCGGCTGATGGTTCCTACACCTATAAACTGAACGGCAGCACATCCGGTATCGGCGTCAGCGAGAAAGAATTCACGACGACCAATACTTACCCGGCGCAATCCGAAGGTGTGGCGCTGAACCCGGCAGGTAACTTCTACGGTATCACCGCCGGCGACCTGACCGTATCGGACCCGGCGACGGGCACGATCACCTTCCGTTCCGAAGGTGCGGGTTACAACAACACGATCGGCATGTTCACATACGGTCCGGATGGCAAGATTGTGGCCTCTCAGGTCCTGATCCCGAACGGTAATGCTGCGGCGTTTGGCAACAGCTTTGATTTCAGCGTTACAGCCGGTCAGACTGTGGGCTTCTTCCTGATCGCCAACGGCTATTCGACCAACCCGGGTGTTGATCTCTCCACCGGTTCGGTGGCGCTGGTCTACAAATACGGCACACCGGATGCACGTCCGGCTTCCGTGATGGACAGCGGCGCTGACGTTGTGATGGTTCACACCAGCACGACAGGCGTTCAAACCGTCCTGACCGAGCCGATGTACTTCTCGTCAGAACGTGGTGGCAGCACATCCCTCAACGAAGACGGCAGCGTGCGTGTTGTGTCCGGTCTGGTTGACCCGACTGATCCGACCGTTCTGCGCGTTGGTTTCGAAGATCTGCCGAACATGGGCGACCGTGACTTCAACGACATCGTGTTCGACGTCACACTGAACGTTGATTGCGGTTGCGCTGAAGACGAATTCACCTACACGCTGACAGACGGCGACGGTGATAAGGATACAGCCGTTCTGACCATCGAATGCATCGATGATGACACCAACCCTGTGATCGTCAAACCGGCGGATAAAGTCGTCGATGAAACGAATTTGGCGGGCGGTAACGTCACAACGAATGGCCAGCTGACAGCTAACTTCTTCGCTGACGGGCCGGGCACATTCGGCAATACAGGCACCTTCAGCAGCAGCCTGCCGCTGACATCGAATGGTGTCGCGGTCGTGGTTACCCTCGTGGCTGGTACTTATGTCGGTAAAGCCGGCGCGACAACCGTCTTCACTCTGGCGACAGGCGCGGACGGCAAATACACATTCACATTGCTGGATACGCTGGATCACCCGGACAAAAATAATCATGACGACAATATCGCGCTGAACTTCGGCGTGAAAGCGACCGATGGCGATGGCGATACAGATGTCAGCGTCCTGACGGTTAACGTCAAGGATGATGGTGTCGATGCTGTCAACGACGCGAACACCTTCGGTAACTCCGTCGGTCATGTCGATGGCAATGTTCTGACCAACGATTACCGTGGTCAGGATCTGCCGAGCCGTGTGACGAAAGTCGAATTCGGCGGCACATCCGTTACCGTTCCGGCAACCGGTGATGTGACCATCGCCGGTCAGTATGGTACGCTGAAGATCAATGCGAACGGTACATATACATACACAGTGGCAGACCCGAATCGCACAGGCGATGCGCAGGATCAGTTCACCTACACGCTGACCGACGCCGATGGCGACAGCGACAAGGCGACCCTGACGCTGAAGAGCCTCGATGACGATACAGTGCCTGTCATTACACCGCCGCAAGCCAAAGTCGTTGACGAAACGGATCTGGGAACAGGACCGGTTTCGACATCTGGCCAGCTGGTTGCAGACTTCAAGGCTGATGCTCCGGGTTCCTTCGGCAGCACCGGCACCTTCACCAGCAGCGTTCCGTTGACATCGAACGGTGTCGCGGTTGTTGTGACACAGTCCGGCGGTGTTTACACTGGTAAGGCGGGTACAACGACAGTGTTCACACTGACAGTTCTGCCGAATGGCCAGTACTCGTTCAATCTGGTCGATACACTCGATCATCCGAACAAGACCGATCATGATGATAACATCGCTCTGAACTTCGGTGTCAGCGCGACGGACTCCGATGGCGACACAGTGACAACAACACTGACGATCAATGTCAAAGATGATGGCGTCGATGCCCGCGATGACTCGGCTTCGGCCCTGTCTTCCGTCGGTCACGTCGATGGCAACGTCCTGACCAATGACTATCGTGGTCAGGATCTGCCGAGCCGTGTGACGAAGATTGAATTCGGTACAACAACCGTGACTGTTCCGGCGACCGGCGAAGTGTCGATCACGGGTCAGTACGGGGTTCTGAAGATCAAGGCTGATGGTACATTTACCTATACCCTGTCGTCCTCGCACGCCAACGGTCAGGATAAATTCACCTACACGCTGACCGATGCCGATGGTGACAGCGACAAAGCTGTTCTGACGATCCAGAACACGGATGACAATCCGGTTCCGGTAATCGTTCAGCCGCAGGCCAAAGTTGTTGATGAGACAGATCTGGGTGCTGGTACGGTTTCAACATCCGGCCAGCTGGTTGCTGATTTCAAAGGCGACAATCCGGGTTCCTTCGGCAGCACCGGCACATTCACCAGCAGCGTTCCGCTGACATCCGGCGGTGTTGCGGTTGTTGTCACCCAGTCGGGCGGTGTTTACACCGGCAAGGCTGGCACAACGACAGTGTTCACGCTGACGGTTCTGCCGAACGGCCAGTACACGTTCAATCTGGTTGATACACTCGACCACCCGAACAAACTGGACCACAACGACAACATCGCGCTGAACTTTGGTGTCAAAGCCACAGACAGCAATGGTGACGTTGCGGCAACAACACTGACAGTCAATGTTCTGGATGACGGCGTCGATGCGGTTGCCGACAGCAACACATTCGATGGCGGCCTGATCAACTATGTCGTGGCGGGTAACGTCCTGACCAACGACTATCGCGGTCAGGATACTGTCAGCAAGGTGACGAAAGTCGAATTCGGCGGCACATCTGTCAACGTTCCGGCAACGGGTGAGGTTTCGATCACCGGTCAGTTTGGTACGCTGAAGATCAAGGCTGATGGCTCGTATACATACACAACCACCAAGCTGAACGGCACAACCGATCAGTTCACCTATACGCTGACCGATGCCGATGGCGACAGCGACAAGACAACGCTGACACTGAACGGTATCGCACCGAACCTGATCGTGGGCGAGAATGTCGATGACATTCCGGGTTCCACGACACCTTGGGAAGTGGGCGGCGGCATCGGCCAGATCAATGGCGGCGGCGCAAGCGACATCCTGATCGGTGACGTGGGCGGCGCGACCATGAAAGAACAGAAACGTGACTATAACATCGTTCTGATGCTCGACGTTTCCGGCTCGATGGCTGAAGAGCGTATTGCCCTGCTGAAACTGGCGGTGAACAACCTGATGACCGACTTCCATGATTATCAGGGCGGTCAGGTCAAGGTTCACATCGTTCCGTTCAGCGACGGTGCGCAAACCGCAGGTACATTCGATCTGACAACATTGGCAGGTCTGAACGCGGCGATGGCTTTCGTCAATAACCTGACAGCTGACGGTTTCACCAACTACGAAGCGCCGATGCAATCAGCTCTCAACTGGCTCGACGGCCTGACAGCCAACGATCCGATCCCGGGCGGTACAGTCTTCAGCTACTTCGTATCTGACGGTGAACCGAACCGTTACCTGACACCGTCCGGTACAGTCGGTGTTGGTACAGCGGATCAGGTCATGGGCGAGATCCAGGGCTCTGACGGCACCAACGAAGTTGCCCGTCTGCAAGGCTTCGGCGAAGTCGTGGGTGTGGGTATCGGTGTTAACGCGACGACGATTGGCCGTCTGTCGATTATCGACTCCGGCAGCGACTCGGCTCTTGATGTTCGTTTCCCTGAAGACCTCAATGCGGCGCTGCAAGGTGCCAGCCCGTTGAACCAGCCTGCGGCTGTCGGTAACGACATTCTCACAGGCGGTAACGGCAACGACATCATGTTCGGCGATACGGTGAACACCGATGCACTGGCCCTTGCCAAGGGCGTCAACCTTCCCGCCGGTTCGGGTTGGGCTGTCTTTGCCCAACTGGAAGCGGGCGGCTTTAACTGGACCCGTGCCGATACGATCAGCTACATCAAGGCCAATGCGGTTTCGATGGCGGCCGAGACAGTCGGATCAAACGGTGCCGTTCGCTCCGGTGGTGATGACGTTCTGCGCGGCGGCGCTGGCGACGACCTGATCTTCGGTCAGGAAGGCGAAGACAAGATCTACGGCGGTGCTGGTAACGATTCGCTGTACGGCGGTTCGGGCGCTGACGACTTCATCTATGAAGGCCTCGGTGACGGCGTCGACACGATCAAGGACTTCAGCGTTGCCCAAGGTGACGCTCTGGACCTGTCGGGCCTGCTCAGCGCCTACGATCCGCTGCAAGACAGCATTAACGACTTCGTCTTCGCTACATCAGTGAACGGTAACACGGTCGTTTCTGTTGACGTCACGGGTTCTGGCAACTTCGCGGGTGCCCAGACGGTTGCGGTTCTGCAGGGCGTCACCGGCATTACCAATGTCGAAGACATCCTCAGCAACAACAGCGGCGGTCACGTCGCCTAAGGCTGAATTTTAAGATTTCGGTCCATCTGTTTTCCTAACGGATGGTACGGATAAGAACCGGGGGGTCTGACCCAAAGCAGACCCCCCGGTTTTTTATGAACTGAATTATTTTGTCATAATTATTGATGTATGATTCAGCCCATCAGGATGGTGTTTTTTCTTGCAGGATGGCGGCTTCCCCTTTATGTAACGCGGCAGCTAAGCTCTTGAAAGAGAATGATCTGCAGGGTTGATTTTCAACCCCGGACAGGTCATAAATAGAGAGTTTTTCGGAAGGGCTGCTTGCCATAAACGGGCTGTCTTTGTGATTATCCCGGTTCCCTGCAAAGGGGCCCGCATCTCATAAGAAAATAAGGTGTTTTGACATGAAATCATCCGTCACATTTCGCAAGCTCGCTCTGAGTGTGTCCTGCGCAGCTCTGTTGTCGCTATCGTCTCTGGCGATGGCACAGGATGCTGCCAGCACCCCGCGCCAGATGGACCTGAAAGGCGCTGTTGCGATCGGTATTTCAACCAATCCGGAAACTGGCGTGGTTCAGAATAACCGCCGTGCCACCGATGAAGAATTGAATCAGGCCAAAGGCCTTTACCTGCCGTCGGTTGATGTTCGCGCCGATACAGGCTACGAGCACAGCGATGACCCGGGCACACGTGCCGGGACAGGCGATGACGAAGAAAACATGTGGCGTTATGAAGCTGGCGTGACACTGACCCAGATGCTGTTTGACGGCTGGGAAACGAAATTCGAAAACGTCCGTCAGCAGGCGCGCGTTCTGTCCGCGGCACACCGCGTTGGTGAATCTGCGGAACTGACAGGTCTCGCGATCGTTGAAGCCTATCTGGATGTGATGCGTCAGCGCGAACAGCTCAAGATTGCCCGTGAAAACGTGGCCGAGCATATTTCGCTGCTGGATCAAATCTCTGACAGTGCTCAGGCGGGCCGGACAACGCAAGCCGACGTTCAGCAGGGCAACGCCCGTCTGGCCGCTGCCCGTGCGCTGGAATCAAGCGTTCGCGAAGCGCTGCGTCAGGCAGAAGCCACCTATATCCGCGAAGTGGGTGACCCGCCGCAGGATCTGGTGATGCCGATGGTTCCGGTCGATGCTCTGTCTCAGGACGTTGAGCGCGAAGTGAAACTGGCTCTGCACCAAAGCCCGACACTGGCGATCTTCGAAGCTGATATCGATGTTGCCCATGCCGAATTCGAGGGTTCGAAATCGACCATGTATCCGCAGGTCGATCTGCAGCTGAATGCCCGTACAGGCAATGACCTGAACGGTGTTGATGGCCGCGACACCAGCGCTTCGGCTCTGGCGGTTCTGAACTGGAACCTCTACCGCGGTGGTATCGATACCGCCCGCGTGAAAGAACACATCAACCGTGAAGCGCAGGCAAAAGAATCCCGTGCCGATGCTGCCCGTCAGGTGGAAGCCGACGTTCGTCAGACATGGGCTCGTATGGTTTCGGCGGGCGAGCGCGCCCGTCAGTTCACGGCGCAAGCCGCTGCCAACACGGAAGTCGTGAAGTCCTATAAAGACCAGTTCGACCTGAACCGCCGTACGCTGCTGGACGTTCTTGATTCCCAGAACGAACTGTTCGTATCGCGCAGCAATCTGGTGAATGCCGAATTTCTGGAAATGTTCGCGGTTTATCGCCTCGTCGCGATGAAGGGCGAACTGCTGAAGTCGCTGGACGTGCCGCGTCCGCGCGAATCAGATCCGGCGAAAATGTAATTTTCGGTGTTCTGATCTTTAAAAATCCCCCGCCCCGCGCGGGGGATTTTGCTTTATAGATCAATTATTAAGACTATGGAAACCATTCGCTGTCACACTATCGCTGTCAGTGCGACTCTGATAAAATTATGTAACTTTTTCCAAGGCTTTTCCGCCCGCCGACAGAATACCCGCAGGATATCCATCGTGACCTCATCGAACCCTGATAACAAACCCGTCGATCCCGCTGCCACGCCTGTTTCTCTGGATCAGGGTGGCGGGGCCAGGCTTGAAGAAACAAACGTCTGGCCGCTGGAGGCCGACCGTCTGGCGATCCATTCGCCGCTGGTGGAATGCTTGCGCCTGCTGGCGGGCCATTATGGCCGCCGCACCAGCACACAAAGCCTGATCGCGGGGTTGCCGATTCCCAAGGCCGGTATTACCCCGGCTTTGTTCCTGCGTGCTGCCGAACGGGCGGATCTTGCCGCCCGGGTTGTGGATCGCTCTCTCGAAGCTCTGGCGATTGTACCGACCTTGCCCTGCGTACTGGTTCTGGGCGGCAATCAGGCCTGTATCCTGTGGGACGTCAAATGGCCGGCCAAACATCCGCCGAAGAAAGAACCGGGGCATGCTGTCGAGCTGCACCCGGAAACCGAATTCGTGGTGCAGTTCCCCGAAGCGGAAGAGCAGCGTTACACCCTGCCGCTGGCGCGCCTGCGTGAAATTTACGCTGGCTATGCTTTCTTTATCCGCCCGACCGCCCGCAGCGATGATCGCGCGGGCCCTGCCGAGATCGATACCGCGCGCGACTGGTTCTGGGGCACGCTCAAGAAAAGTCGCCGCATTTATCAGGAAGTCGTTCTTGCCGCGGTGATGATCAATATTTTTGCGTTGGCCAGCCCGCTTTACGTGATGAACGTCTATGACCGGGTTGTGCCGAATGCGGCATGGTCGACATTATGGGTTCTTTCGGCTGGTGTTTTTGTCGTCTATCTGTTCGATTTCGTTATTAAGGGCTTGCGTGCGCATTTCCTCGATATTGCCGGGCGCAAGGCTGATGTTAAAATATCGGCACAGCTGTTCGAACAAATGATGGGCATGACGATGCAGGCACGCCCTGCCAGCGCCGGTGTGCTCGCCAGCAATATGCGTGAATTCGAAGGCTTACGCGATTTCTTCACCTCCGCCACCATGGTGGCGCTGATTGATATGCCGTTCACGATCCTGTTTATCCTTCTGGTGGCGGTGATCGGCGGTCCGATTGCGCTGATTCCGCTGGTGGCGGTGCCGATCGTGATCGGCTTTGGCTATGCCCTGCAAAGGCCGCTCCAAAAAATCACTCGTGAATCGCTGAATGAAAGTGCGCTGAAAAACGCCCTGCTGTTCGAAACGATCTCTGGTCTTGAAACCATCAAGATGCAGGCCGCCGAAGGCAACGTGCAGCGCAAATGGGAGGAGCTGACCGAGAAATCATCCGGCACGGCGGTCAAAATGCGCCGCCTGTCGGCGTTCGCACTCAACTTCTCGATGCTGATCCAGCAAATCGTCAGTATCTTCGTTGTGGTCTTGGGTGTCTGGCTGATTACCGAAGGCCAGATATCGATGGGTGCCCTGATCGCCTGTGTCATGCTGACGGGTCGCGCGATGGCGCCGCTGACGCAGGTGGCGGGGTTGCTGACACGTATGAACCAGTCGCGCGAAGCCTTGCGCCAGCTTGACGACATGATGAAAAAACCGGTTGAACGCCCGGCAGGGAAACACTTCATCCCGATGCCGGGTCTGGCCGGCAAGGTCGAATTCCGCGATGTGGTCTTCCATTATCCGGGTCAGACGGTACCGGCGCTCAAGAATGTCCAGTTCACGGTCGGTCCCGGTGAAAAGGTCGGCATCATCGGCGCGGTCGGCTCCGGCAAGACCACGCTCGAACGCCTGCTGCTTAATCTTTATCAGCCGGACAGCGGCTCGGTGCAGATCGATGGCGCCGATGTGCGCCAGATCGATCCGGGCGACCTTCGTCGTTCTGTGGGCGCGGTCCAGCAAAGCCCGCAGCTGTTCTACGGCAGCGTGCGTGAAAATATCACCATGGGCCATGAAATGGCCCCTGAGAAAGCGGTCCTGCGGGCGGCTGAACTCTCCGGTGTCATGGAATTCCTGCGCGATTCCCAGCATGGCCTGGATACGCAAGTGGGTGAACGTGGTGAAGCTCTCTCGGGCGGCCAGCGTCAGGCGGTCGCAATCGCGCGCGCGTTGCTGTACGATCCTCCGATCCTGATCCTTGACGAGCCGACAGCATCGATGGACCCGGCGTCCGAAAACAGGCTGCGCAAGCGCCTGCAGGAGTTGTGCAAGACCAAGACGACGATCCTCATCACCCACAAGGGATCGATGCTGGGTCTGATCGACAAGCTGATCCTGATGGATCGCGGCAAGATCGTCGATTACGGTCCGAAGGATGACATTATTCGTAAATTGCAGGCGCGCCAGTACGGCACCAGCGCCGAACAAACCGACGTATAGGGGTTTAAGATGGCTGAACCTGCAAAGAAACCGGCGCCTGAAGGCAAAAAACCCGGCAAGCCTGCGGCCAAGGCACCGCAGCCCGGCATCAATGAAACCGGTGAATGGGAACGTATTCAATCCGACTGGGCGAAAGTCCAGATGGAAAAAATGCAGGCCCGGGCGGACAAGTTCTTCACCACCGATGAAGATTTGCCGCTGCATCAGCATATCCTGCTGGTCTCGCTGGCTGCGTTTATCTTCCTCTTTATCGTCTGGGCCAGCTTTGCCTCGCTGGATGAAGTCACGCGCGGGCAGGGAAAGATTATTCCGTCGAGCGAGATTCAAAAAATGCAAAGCCTCGAGGGCGGCATTATCGATGAGTTTCTCGTCAAGGAAGGCGAAGAGGTCAAAGCCGGGCAAATCCTTGTCCGTTTGCGTGATGTAGAAGCCTCGTCCAATCTGGGCGCCAATCAGAAACGCCATATGGGCCTGCAGGCCAAAATCACTCGTCTTCAGGCCGAGACCGAGGGAAAAACAGTCCCTGAGTTTCCTGAAGCGATCATGAAAGGCGTTCCTGAAACCGTCACGGAAGAACTGAATACGTTCCGTGCCAACCAGCAGAATCTGCAAAGCCAGCTGGCCGTGACCGAGCAGCAGCTGGCGCAACGCAAGCAGGAAATCAGCGAATTGCGGGGCCGCATCGGCGACGTGGGGGCTGTGATCGGGCTGGCCCGTCAGGAAATGGAAACGATTCGTCCATTGGTTGAACGTGGCTCGGCCCCGAAACTTGAATTGCTGCAAAAAGAACGTGAGTTAAAAGAACGCCAGACCGAACTGAACAGCCTTCAGACATCGGTGCCGCGTATCGAAGCCGCGATGCAGGAGGCAGAAGCACGAATCAAGGAAGTGCGCAGTTCCTATCAGGCACAGGCGCAAACTGAACTCGCAGCCACGCAGATTGAACTGAACTCTCTCGGGGAAACGCTGGGCGCTTTGCAGGACCGTAAAACACGTACGGAAATGAAATCGCCGGTGAACGGCTACGTCAAGGATATCACGATCAATACCGTGGGCGGCGTTGTTCAACCCGGCGTTGACCTGATCGAGATCGTGCCGAAGGATGACCAGTTGCTGGTCGAAGCGCAAATCCGTCCGTCCGATATCGCGTTCCTGTATCCGGGGCAGAAGGCCGTCGTGAAGATCACCGCCTATGATTACTCGATCTATGGCGGTCTGAACGGCGAAGTGATCGATATCTCCGCCGACTCGATCATGAACGAGAAGGGCGAGAGTTTCTACCGTGTCCGTGTCCGTACGTTTGAAACATCGCTGAAACGGAAGAATGAAATCCTGCCGATCATTCCGGGTATGGTCGCGTCCGTTGATATCCTGACCGGCAAGAAAACCGTGATGGAATATATCCTGAAGCCGATCATCAAGACGCTTTCAGAATCAATGGGTGAGCGATAGGGCCTTCCATCGTTTTTGTTCGGTCGGCGTCACATATCGGCTCACGTATGTTTTATACGCTTCGCCTCATGTTCCTGGTCGAACATAAACGCTGTTTGCCCTAAGGAAAGAATAGATTAGGCCTTGTGCTGGTATGACAAAACCCAGCGCAGGGCTTCATCTTTCTGCTCTTCGTCGAAATAACGCACTTCGGCCTGCATCATCGGTTCCAGCATTTTCATCATCAGCATCCGGCTGTCCGGCGCGTTGACGTATGCCAGGCGACGTGCTCTGGGGCTGTATTTTGAAATGCATTTGAAACTTAAGTCGGCGGCTTCACGCGTCCAGCCTTCAAAGGCCGAGTCATAATAGATAAACAGATTGTAATAGCCCTTGGCCTCCACGGCCTTCTGCACGGGCATGTCGAACAGGGTGGTAAAATCCTCAGCCGTAATCATACCTGTCAATTGCAGACAGATGGTGTTTTCGGTTGTTTCCGGCAATGTTATAATCGTGGCGTTCATTATTGGTTGACCCACTCCAGCGCGGCGTCGAGATCGCCTTCGTTGAAAATTTTCGTCTCTCCGCCGATCAGATCACGTTTCAGCGTATAGAGCGCGATCAGCTTGGGCGGCGGGTTGACCATGGCAAAGCGTTTGATTTTCTGATCCAGCTTGAGCGAATCCGAGAAGTTCAACGCTGCCGCCTCTTCCTCCCACCCCTTATAATCCTTGAAGTAAATTAGGCATCTGATTTCGCCGTGACGCTCCAGAATGCCCTGTACGCGCGGCAGGAAATTCTCACGATATCCGTCGGCGGATATCGGGCGGTCAACCATCATGCACAAAGTGCGATCTGTTGTTTCCGGCATAATGGTGTTGAACTTTTCGTTCATTTCTTTCATTCGGCCCTGCGTTGTCGATCAGCATATAATCTATGTCAGTAATATGTGACGGCTCATGGCGAAAATCAAACCTTATCCTTCTATATCAGCGATGGGTAATATTAGAGAAACCAAGACCGGCGGGCATGACGCAGCACTTGCGCGGCGCACAAGCTTTTTGTATGAAAGATAAGGAAATCCTTATATAAACGACGTACCTGTCACTTTTTTGGAACATGACCATGCAAGACGCCGCTCTGAAGTCCGCCCCTGAGATTACGATCACCTTTCCCGATGGGAAAACCCGGACCTATCCGCAGGGCACGACCGGGATGGGCGTGGCTGAATCGATCTCCAAATCGCTGGCCAAGGCTGCGGTGGCGGTGCGGGTCAACGGCCAGATGCGCGATTTGTCCCGCGTGATCGAAGGCGATGCCACGCTGGCTATCGTCAAGCGGGAAGATGCCGACGCCCTGGAACTGATCCGCCATGACTGCGCCCACGTTCTGGCTGAAGCCGTCCAGACGCTGTATCCAGGTACCCAAGTCACGATCGGCCCGAACATCGAAAACGGGTTCTTTTATGATTTCGCCCGCAACGAGCCGTTCACGCTGGAGGATCTGCCGAAGATCGAAGCCGAGATGCGCAAGATCATTGAACGCGGTGCCGCGTTCGAGCGTGCCGTCTGGGATCGTAACGAAGCCATCGATATGTTCACCAAAAAGGGTGAGATGTATAAGGCCGAGCTGATCCGCGATCTGCCGGAAGATCAGACGATTACCATCTACAAGCAAGGTGACTGGTTTGATCTGTGCCGTGGGCCGCATATGCCGACAACCAAACAGGTTGGCCCTGCGTTCAAGCTGAT
>JAMHVA010000183.1:0-11921 GCA_035904625.1 Alphaproteobacteria bacterium
AGCAGCGGCGGCGACACTTCCGTATAACCATGTTCCTGCGTATGCGTATCCAGCATGAACTGCGCCAGCGCGCGTTCCATTCGCGCGAGGCCCGAATGCATCAGCGTGAAGCGGCTGCCCGACATTTTAGCGGCGGTTTCGAAATCCATCATGCCCAGCGCCTCGCCGATTTCAAAATGCTCGGGCGTTTTGCTGTTCAGCTTTCTCGGCTCACCGACTTTACGGACTTCCTTGTTGTCATTCTCGTCTTTACCGTCCGGGACATCATCGTCCAGCAGGTTCGGCAGGCTGGCAAGTAATGTATCGCGCTTTTCTGCCAGATCTTTAGATTCTTCCTCAGCCATCGCCATGCGGCCTTTGAGGGTAGCTACCTCATCCATAATGTACTGAGCATCTTGTCCTTGCTTTTTAAGCTGGCCAATCTGCGCTGACAATTCATTGCGACGCTCCTGAAGACCTTGGAGTTCAGTGACACGCGCCCGATACATTTCATCCCATCGCAAGATTTCTTTTGTCTGCTCTGGCAAGCCACGGCGCGTCCAATTTTTGTCATAAGCGGCGGGATCTTTGCGGATGGCGGCAATATCGTGCATGGCGGTCTCTGTAATGGGTTATGTATCAGGGGGTTTCAACGGGGCTAAACTACTATAAAATCATCACTATGCAAAACATTAAGCCACAGCTCGACGGCGTTTACAGGATGATCAGGCCGGAGCGCCCGATCCCTGTCGTTTACGACTCCCCCCATAGTGGCCGGACCTACCCCGCCGATTTCGATTATGCCTGTGATGAGGCCCTGATGCGGCGGGCGGAAGATAATATCGTCGATGAACTTCTGGACCGCGCACCCGAATATGGAATCCCGCTGCTTTGCGCCGACTTTCCCCGCACCTATATTGATGTCAACCGCGCACCTGACGATATCGAACCCGATATTCTGTGCGAACCTTGGCCGACACCGCTGAACCCCACCGACCGGGCAGACGCCGGAATTGGCCTGATCCGCCGCCTGATCAAACCCGGCATCCATGTTTACAACCGGAAGCTTGATGTAAACGAAATCCGGCATCGTATTGAAAAATATTACGAACCTTATCACACATCACTCTCTGCACTGCTTGGCGATGTCGCCATCGCGCACGGCGTGCTATGGCATATCAACTGGCATTCCATGCCTTCACTGGGGGCGATTGCGCCCTTCCCGCACACGACCCGCCGCGTCGGCAACGGTCAGGCCGACTTTGTCCTCGGTGATCGCAACGGCACTTCGTGCGATTCTGTTTTTACACATGAAGTCAGGGACTTCTTCAGGAATCTTGGATATGCAGTTGCAATCAATACCCCCTATAAAGGGGTCGAGATCGTGCGCCGTTACGGCAATCCCGCAAAAGGGCGAAACAGCCTGCAAATCGAGATCAACAAAGGCCTGTACTGGGACGAAAGAAAATCTTCGAAAAATAGAAATTTCAGTCAATTAAAGGGGGACATTGATAGATTTTCTCAATGGCTGGCCAACCATGCACGGGAACATTCAAGGCCGATGGCCGCCGACTAGAATAAGTCCTTGTAAGCATAGAGCGTCCCGGTCACGAGGATACGGCCCGCAGGTTCCCGAGCAACAACATCAGACACAGCCTGTTTCAGCGATGGCGCTGATCGCGCAACAGGTGTCTGATCCCCCAGCGCCGCTGCCAGCTCATCCGCCCCGTAAGGCAACCCGGTCAGGTCATATGGTCCCGACTGAAACGAGAACGTCGTCAGGGACTGGATATAGGGCAAAACCGGCCCCAGGCAGACGAGCGGATTTTTACTCTTCAACATCCCCGTCACCAGATACAGCGGTGTGTCGGATTCCTGTTTCCATGCCCGGACATGATCGCCCAGCACCTGACCACAACTGTCATTATGGGCGCCGTCATACCAAAGCTCCCACCCCGGCGGCAGCATAGCGGCGACAGCCCCCGTGGTGATACGCTCCAGCCGCGCGGGCCATTCCGCCTGCTGCAGCCCGGCAGCGATATGGTCATCAGTCACTGTAAAATGCGTCTGGTTTTTCAGCAGCGTGATTGCCGTTCCGGCATTCCAGAGCTGATGCGCCCCCGGCAGGCTGGGCCGCGGATAACGAAGCATTAGATTCTCTGCACTGCTGATCAGCGGGGCATTGAGCGCCTCGGCCTGATGTTCGAATACCGGCATCACTTCATCTCTGGCCCAATCCAGCTGATGCCCTATGACGCAAGGGACACCCGGTTTCATGATCCCGGCCTTTTGACGGGCAATCTCGGGTAATGTCCGCCCCAGCCAGTCCACATGATCATAGGATATCGTCGTGATAACGGTCATGAACGGATGGCACACCACATTCGTCGCATCGTTCAGGCCACCCATGCCGACCTCCAGCAACACAACATCGGCTGGCACACGGGAAAACGCCAGAAACGCCACAGCCGTCGTAATTTCAAAAAACGAGATCGGTTCACCGTCATTGACGCGCTTTACTTCCTCGATCAGCCCGATCAGGTATTCATCAGAGATCACCTCTCCGGCCAGGCGGATACGTTCGTTAAATTTCAACAGGTGCGGCGAGGTGTAAACATGGCATTTATATCCGGCGGCCTCCATGACCGCCCGCAGGCAGGCGATGGTTGATCCCTTGCCGTTGGTTCCCGCCACATGAATGACGGGCGGCGTATGATCCTGCGGATTGCCCAGACGGCCCAAAAGGCGGTACAGCCGGTCCAGCGACAACTCGATTGCGGATGGATACAATTCTTTCAGGCTTATCAAAGCGTTATCTAGGGGCGTCTGAGACATGCCCCTTCTTAATACAGGTTGGCAAAACTTGCAAGTATAGTCCCGGATGGTTATGTAATGACTTATGCCTGATACGCCCCAGACATTCATGACTCACCTTCCCGCAGGAAGCGTTGTATCGCCACTTGTCTTTGATACGCCGCACAGCGGATCGTACATCCCGGCTCATATAGTCACCGATGCCACAGAGACCGAGCGTGATTTCCTGCGCGATGCCCATGTCGAGAAACTGCTGACGGCATCACCGGCGCAGAATATTCCCGTGCTGGAAAACCTGCTGGACCGGGTTGTCATTGATACCAACAGCGAAGAATACGAAGTCGATCCACGGTCATTCACCGGGCACTGGCCCCTGCCATCACGACTGACGCGTAACATCACAATCCGCGGCCTGGGTCTGATCGCCACATCGATGAAACAGGCCGATGGCAGCTTACGCCCGATCTTCAACGAGCAGACAAAACTGACGACGCAAGACGTACTGGAACGGCTGGATCGTTATCACCGCCCCTATCATGCCGCCCTGCGCGGGTTGCTCGCCCGGGCTTTCGATGCCCATGGCTATGCCATCCATATCAATTTTCATTCCTCGCCCCGTGCGGCGTTAAAAGGACGCGATCTGCTGATCGGCAACCTGAAGGGAAAATCGGCGCACCCGGACCTGACCCACCATATTCAGGCATTCTTTCACATGAATGGGATGAACTTCGGCGAGAACAGCCCCTATCCGGGCGGCGCGCTGATCCGCCGTCACAGCGCCCCCGAGCAAGGACTGCACGGCATCCAGATCGAGTTCGCGCGCGACCTGTTCACAGCCGCCGACGGGACATACGACCATCATAAAGGTGAAATGATGATACTCTTCGTGACATCGTTCGCGCAAAGTCTGCATATGTTCGCCGATGCTCATCAGGGCAGGCTCAGGCCGCAAGTGCCTCAGGCAGGACGCCCCGCCATTCTGGGCATGGATTCGCCCTGATCGCTTTCAAAGACGCCCGCCCAATGCCGGATCAATGCCGCGTCCAGATCGTTCATGGATATCCGCACGCCACGATCATGGAATGACGTCACGCCAAATTCACGAATGCCGCAGGGAACAATCCCGCCAAAGTGAGACAGTTCGGGATCGACGTTGATGGCAATACCGTGATACGTGACCCAGTGACGGATACGCACGCCCAGCGCCGCGATTTTCGATTCAGTGCCGTCATGGGCAACCCAGATGCCAACACGACCCTCGCGGCGTTCGCCCTTGACGCCAAAATCAGACAAGGCACGGATAATCCATTCTTCAAGCTGCCAGACATACAGCTTGATATCGGGAACACGCTGGCGTTTTTTGAGGTCCAGCATCACATACCCGACCCGCTGGCCAGGCCCGTGATAGGTGTATTCGCCACCACGTCCGGTTTCGAAAACCGGAAACCGGGGATTCAGAAGGTCGGTCGCCTTGGCGCTCGTACCCGCCGTGTAGAGCGGCGGATGCTCCAGCAGCCAGATCATTTCCGGCGTTGTCCCCGCACGAATGGCCGCGACGCGCTGTTCCATCACGGCCAGCGCGTCGGGGTATTCCACCAGATCCTCCGACGTCTTTATATCCATGATTTATGAATACACGAATGGATGAGAGCTGTCACGAAAGCGTGAATTAACGGCTAACCACGCCACAGACCAGACGCGGCCCTGACTCACCGGCCGGATCGGTTTTATAGTCGTCCGCCACATCATGGATCATGAATGCGGAACCATCGGTATCCATCAGCTCGGCGACATCAAGATCTTCGCTATAAAACTCGGCTTTCACGGTGCCGTCGGCATGCGCCCAGATATTCGGCAGATCGCCCTTGTGCGGACCTTCCGGGTTCAGGAAACCGTGCTTGTCATTATCGTTCAGGTGACCACCGGCTTGCTTGAAATGCTCGGCATGATCATCGCAATTGCCCACGCCGTGGACATGGAAACCATGCCACCCGGCTTTCAGCCCTTCAGCTTCCAGCGTGATCAGGACGCCATCAGTTGCCGGACGGACGGTGACCTTGCCCGCATTTTTGCCCGCGCTATCGACCAGCGCCGCATTCAGGACATCGCCCGGGGTCGTGTTTTGTGCCATCGCCGGTCCTGAGAGGCACAAAATCGCAGCCCCCGCCAGAAACAGCCGCTTCGTCCGCATGCCCCACGTTTGCATGATCGATCTCCTTTAATTTCACATAATTAAACAAACAGCCCTTGTTCAGGACTTTCACGGCAGAGTATATGTCGCCCGGTGACAGATTTTAAAGGCTTGCAGTTCCATTTTTAATTTGATACCAAACAGCCTTCCATTTCAGTGCGGTCGTGGCGGAATGGTAGACGCGCAGCGTTGAGGTCGCTGTGGGGCAACCCGTGGAAGTTCAAGTCTTCTCGACCGCACCATCCTTCTCCCCCGTTTTTTTCTGTAATTGCATGGCAGCACAGCGTTGCCCGGCCTTGAAAAAGTCAAGAATTTCTGGTCACTTGGGGCGCAGCGAAACATCCGTTTCTATGATTAGGAAAAATCTTCATGAAAGATAAGCTGCACGAAGCCGCCCTTGAATATCACCGTCTGCCGACACCGGGAAAAATCGCGATTGTCCCGACCAAGGCGATGGCGACGCAGCGTGACCTTGCACTGGCATACTCCCCGGGTGTGGCTGTCCCGTGCGAAGAGATCGAGAAAGATCCGCTGAAGGCTCTTGACTACACTGCGCGCGGCAATCTCGTCGCCGTTATTTCGAACGGCACGGCGGTTCTGGGTCTGGGCGATATCGGCGCACTGGCTTCCAAGCCGGTCATGGAGGGCAAAGCCGTCCTGTTCAAGAAATTCGCCAACATCGATTGTATCGATATCGAGATCGACGAGAAAGACCCGAAGAAACTGATCGAGATTATCGCCTCGCTGGAACCCACCTTCGGCGGCATCAATCTGGAAGACATCAAGGCCCCTGAATGCTTCGAGATCGAGCGCACGCTGCGCGAGCGCATGAAAATCCCCGTCTTCCATGACGATCAGCACGGTACCGCGATTATCGTCGGCGCGGCACTGATCAACTGGCTGCATATATCAAAACGCAAAATCACGGATATTAAACTGGTCACCAGCGGCGCCGGTGCGGCGGCACTGGCCTGCCTGAACATTCTGGTTGAACTTGGTCTGCCCAAGGACAACATCATCGTCACTGACCGCGATGGCGTGGTCTACAAAGGCCGTCAGGGCAACATGGACCCGGACAAGGCACAATACGCCGTTGAAACCAATGCACGGTCCCTCGCCGATGCGATTGAGGACGCTGACGTATTCCTGGGGCTTTCAGCGGCGGGCGTATTGAAAAAGGACATGGTCAAGAAAATGGCCAAGTCCCCGCTGGTTCTGGCGCTCGCCAATCCGACGCCGGAAATCCTGCCGGAAGAAGTGCGCGAAGTGAAACCGGATGCTGTCGTATGCACAGGCCGTTCCGATTACAACAATCAGGTGAATAACGTCCTCTGCTTCCCTTTCATCTTCCGTGGCGCGCTGGATGTCGGCGCGACAGCGATCAACGAACAGATGAAAATCGCCTGCGTTCATGCCATCGCCAATCTGGCGCGCAAGGAAGTCAGCGCCGAAGTGGCCGCTGTATACGGCGAAGAGCAGCTTTCATTCGGTCTTGATTACATGATCCCGAAACCATTTGACCCGCGCCTGATCGTCGAGTTGCCGATGGCGGTTGCCAAGGTCGCCATGGAAACCGGTGTGGCGTCCCGTCCGATCACCGACTGGAACGCTTACCGCGAAAAACTGCAATCCTATACCTACCGTACCAGCATGGCGATGCGTCCGGTTTTCACTCGTGCCAAACAGAACCCTAAACGGGTCGTTTACACGGAAGGAGAGGAAGAACGCGTTCTGCGCGCGGTACAGGTCGTCGTCGATGACGGACTGGCCAAGCCGATTCTGATCGGTCGCCGCGCCGTTGTGGAAACACGGGTCAAGCGGTTGCATCTGCGTATTGAGGAAGGCAAGGATTTCGAACTGATCGATCCTGAAAGCGATCCGCGCTACCGCGAATACTGGACCGCTTACCACAACATCATGGAACGCCGCGGCGTGACGCCCTCTGTCGCCCGTACGGTGATGCGCACGAACACCACCGTTATCGGCGCGTTA
Source organism: Alphaproteobacteria bacterium (assembly GCA_035904625.1). Lineage (GTDB taxonomy): Bacteria > Pseudomonadota > Alphaproteobacteria > Micavibrionales > Micavibrionaceae > Micavibrio_C. Next base: position 6,977 of record JAMHVA010000183.1, read on the forward strand.
ATGGTACGCAAGGGCGATGCCGATGCCGTGATCTGCGGCACGGTCGGCATGTTCAAGGAACACATGAAACATGTATGCGATATCATCGGTTTGCAGCACGGCGTTGAAACGGCGGCAGCGTTAAGCGCGATTATTCTGAACAAGGGCACCTATTTCGTGTGCGACACCCACGTCAACCCGGACCCCAGCATCGCGCAGATCAGCGAAATGACCCTGATGGCCGCCGAAGCCGTGCACCGCTTTGGCATGAAACCGAAAGTCGCCTTGCTGTCGCATTCCAGCTTTGGGACCTATGACAATGACAGTGCGTTCAAAATGCGGGCGGCCCTGATGGATCTGCGCCAGCGCGCGCCGGAACTGGAAATCGATGGCGAGATGACGGCAGACGCCGCGTTGAATGCCAATATCCGCGAAATCATCATGCCCCATTCGACTCTGCAGGGCGAAGCCAATTTGCTGGTGATGCCAAATGTGGACGCCGCCAATATCGCCGCCCATATGATCCGTATCATGGGCGAAGGCATTTCCATCGGTCCGCTGCTGCTGGGTGTCGAACGACCCGCACATATCCTGACGCCTGCGGTCACGCCGCGCGGCATCGTCAACGTCACAGCACTGGCGACCGTCGAAGCGCAGATCTATGAAGCCGAGCATAAAACGGATACGATCAGGCAAGTCGCTATGAACGTTTAACGTAACTTCTGGGAGTCCCGAACGGTGACCGAAGACGATGATAAACTCTTCGATGTCCTCCGTCAGGGGGCCTCGGAAGCTGATGAACAGGAGGAAGAAAACCCCTTCGTCCTGAGCGACCAGCATATTGAAGACATTCTGGAAGCCCTGCACAGCGGGTATGATGATATCGTCATCCAGAAAATCGCCGACCTGTCCCCTGCTGAAGCCGCCGACCTGCTGGAAAAAGCCAGCGAGGAAGACCGTGAGTTACTGCTGACGCGCCATGCGGTCGCCTTCAGCGCCGAAACCTATTCCGAACTTGACCCGCATCTGCAGAACCAGATGCTCTCAAAAATGCCGCCGCGCTACGTCGCCGCGATCATCTCGGAACTCGACAGCGATGACGCCTTGAGCCTCGTCGAAAGCCTCGATGAAGACCTGCGTAAATCGGTCATTCATAACCTGTCGGCCAGTACGCGCCTTGCCCTCGTCGAAGGCCTGAGCTATCCCGAATACAGCGCCGGACGCCTGATGCAACGTGAATTCGTCGCGATTCCGCAATTCTGGACTGTCGGCAAAACAATCGATTACCTGCGCGCCGCCAGCGAAGACCTTCCCGATTACTTCTATGATATTTTCGTGATTACCCCGACCTACCGCGTAGTTGGAGAAATTCCGTTAAGCCGGATCATTCGCGCGCGCCGCTCAGAAAAGATCGACCATCTGAAGCTGGAAGACATTCACCCTGTCCCTGCGACGATGAATCAGGAAGAAGTCGCGCAGATGGTCCGCCGTGAGGATATTACATCCGCCCCGGTCGTGGACGAGGAAGACCGTCTGATCGGCATGATCACGATTGATGACGTCGTCGACGTTATCGACGAAGAAGCGCAGGAAGACATGCTGCACCTGAGCGGTGTGGGCGAGAGCGACCTTTACCACGCCGTGATTTCAACGGCATCATCACGCTTTCGCTGGCTGTTCATCAACCTTTTTACCGCAATGTTGGCGGCCACCGTCATTTCGCTGTTCAGCGGCACGATTGAAAAACTGGTGGCGCTAGCCGTGCTGATGCCCGTCGTCGCGGGGATGGGTGGCAATGCCGGGACACAGGCGCTGGCCGTAGCCGTGCGATCACTCGCGACAAATGAACTCTCCCGCGTCAATGAACGCCGGGTTCTATTGAAGGAAGTCGGCGTCGGCGCCATCAACGGCCTCCTCTTTGCCGTCATGATCGGCGTGACCGCAGGCCTGTGGTTCCAGAACCCGATGCTGGGTTGCGTGATTGGGGCAGCCATGATCATCAATTTGATCACGGCGGGATTCTTCGGCGCCTTTATTCCCATCGTTCTGGACCGTATCGGCGCCGACCCCGCCGTGGCGTCATCCGTCTTCCTGACCACCATGACCGATATCGTTGGATTCTTTGCCTTTCTGGGGCTGGCGACCATCTTCCTGATTTAAAACAACAATTTCAGGCGTCTGGACATTGCGCAGCAAAAAAGCTATCACTTTAACTATGATTTAAGTCCCTGAAAAATCAGGTAAATTAAGAGAAAAACAGAGCGTCCTCTATATTATGTCCGCGTCCAAACTCGTCAGACCCTCCCTGGAATACAAAGACAGCTTTTTGAACGCCCTTGAGGAATATCATGCCGAGGGTCGCTATCTGCATCAGGACATTCAGCGCATCCGCAAAGACTTTCCCGCGTTCATCGAAGCCCTGCGCGCCGAACGCGGCTACCCGCACCAGCCTTATCAGGACTGGGTCGAGCCTGTCCCTGAAACCGTTCTCTGGATGGTCAAGGACGAGGACTATCTGGGAACCGTCGATATCCGCCACCGCCTGAACTGGCATCTGGAAAAATGGGGCGGCCATATACATTTTGCGATCCGCCCAAGTATGCGCGGCAAAGGTTTTGGAAAGAAGATCCTGTTAAAGTCACTGCCCTTCGCCAATTATCTGGGCATTGATAAGGCCCTGATTACTGTCGCCCCCGATGACGAATATGCAACGCGCATCATTGAGGCCTGCGGCGGTGTTTTTGACGATGAAACGCAGGAAACTGAACAATTCCCGGCGCGCAAACGGTACTGGGTTGATTGCACGTAATCCGTTGCCCATAAAACGCCTTGAAAAAGCCTTGGCCAATGTCTGGAATCGTGGCCTTTTATAGCTTAAACATGGTAGTACCGATTGTTTTATTTGATATCTGATTCACTGGTTTCCTGATGGCGTCCCGCAAAAAATCAAAAGGCAAGCACTCGACACGAGCAAATGGCGCCAAGGCGAAAAAAACCTCATTCCTGAGGAGAATTCTTCGTCTGGTTCTGGTTCTGGGGCTGTGGGCCGGTATTGCTTTAGGCGCCCTCATTGCATGGTATGCCGCCGAACTGCCGGGCATTATCGACGACCCCCATTTTGAGCGTAAGCACGCCATCACGGTGGAAGCACTGGACGGCAGCACGATTGCCCGTTACGGCGAATTGAGAGGCGTCAGTGTCAGTGTCGATGAATTGCCGCCGCACCTGATACAGGCCGTCCTCGCGATTGAAGATCGTCGATTTTATCAGCATTTGGGCCTCGACCCCATCGGGATCGCCCGTGCCGTCGTCAACAACGTGACATCCGACAGCCGACAGGGCGGATCGACAATCACCCAGCAATTGGCGAAGAACCTGTTCCTGACGCCCGAGCAAAAACTGAAACGCAAAATTCAGGAAGCCATTCTGGCCGTATGGCTTGAAACGCAATTGACCAAAGATGAAATCCTGAGCGCATACCTCAACCGCGTTTATCTGGGCTCTGGTGCGTTTGGGATTGAAGCCGCATCCCGCGTCTATTTCGGCAAATCAGCCCGCGATCTGACGTTGAAAGAGTCGGCGATGATTGCCGGTCTGTTGAAAGCACCGTCACGCTATTCACCGCAGGCCAACCCGGAGCGTTCTGCCGAACGCGCCAAAGTCGTTCTCGCAGCGATGAAAGATGCCGGATATATCACCGACAAGGACATGAAGGCCAGCACCTCAAGCCTCGACAAGGAATCACGCCCTGTCGAAGGCACGGGCGAACGTTATTATTCAGACTGGATCGTCAGCGACCTTGAAAGCCTGACGGGTGAATTACCCAGCGACATGGTTGTCGAAACAACCATGATCCCCGAAATCCAGAAAGTCGCCGAGGGCGCGATCAACCGTGTTCTGGATGAGGCTGGAAAAGAGAAAGACGCCTCGCAAGCCGCTGTCGTCGTCATGGATACCGATGGCGCGGTCCTCGCCATGGTCGGTGGCAAGGATTACAGCACCAGCCAGTTCAACCGCGCCTTTGATGCGTTGCGTCCGCCGGGATCATCATTCAAGCCGATCGTTTACCTAACGGCGCTTGAAAGCGGCATGACCCCCTCTGACATGGTTGTGGACGAACCGGTCAAAATTGGCCGCTACAAGCCGACGAATTTCAAAAACGAATACTTCGGTGAAGTGCCGCTGGAATTCGCCCTTGCGCGATCCCTGAACACGGTATCGGTTCAACTGGCCTATAAATACGGGATCAGTAATGTCGTCAACATGGCGCGTAACCTGGGCGTCAAAAGCGAGCTGCAACATGATTTGTCGCTGGCGCTCGGCAGCAGCGGCGTACCCGTGATTGAAATGGCTACAGCTTACGCATCGATCGCCCGTGGCGGTTATGTGGTCGTTCCTTATGGGATCATTCGTATCAAGGATGCCGATGGTCGCCTTGTTTACGAACGCGCGCCATTTGCATCTGAGCGCCGCGTCGCCAGCGAGCAATCAATCGCCAACCTGATCTATATGATGGAAGGCGTCGTTCAGGTCGGCACGGGTCAGGGTGCCGCCATCCCCGGATACAGAATCGCCGGGAAGACAGGGACGTCACAAGATTTCCGCGATGCGTGGTTTATCGGCTTCTCCGGCAATCTTGTCTGCGCGGTTTGGGTTGGCAATGATGACAACTCATCCATGAAAGCCGTCACAGGCGGCGCCCTGCCCGTTCGCATCTGGAAAGAGGTCATGACAACGGCCCTGAAGGTGGCCGAACAGCGCCAGACACTGAAGCCGATGTATTCTGCCTCCGGTCCCGCCAGCCTGGGTGGTACGTTCAACAATATGATCGACCGCCTGCTGACCACCCCGGCCACCAATCAATAAAAAAAAGAGGATGGCGCGCACGCCACCCTCCGTTACAAAGATCACACCCACTCTATCAGTTTACTGATGACGCGCCGTTATGCCCGGACGTACAGGTTTT
>JAMHVA010000184.1:0-3415 GCA_035904625.1 Alphaproteobacteria bacterium
GCCATCGGGTTTTTCATAAGCTTCGTTGGCGTCACTATTATGTAATTTACCACTAATGTCAAGCTTTTCTATGACTGCAAATATGAGAGTTTTAGAGGTTTCTGGCAGTTTTCCTGTAAGTTCCTGAAAAACAGCGCCTTTTGGCATTTCTTCTGTGGAAAAGTTTTGCAGGGCCGCATTCGATAGCGCCAGAACCAGAGAGCGTTGTTTCTGTTCCCCCGATTCGGCCTGCTGCCACAGGCGCTTCTCCAGCGAACGGCTGACGGGAACACCGGCCAGCAGCCCCGCACGGGTGATTCGCTGGACCAGTTCGTCGCTCATGCCATCGGCGGAAAGGGTTCCTATATAGCTTGCAAACGGGGCGAAAGCGCCTTCCTCGAACTGATCGGCGAAATGCAGCACCTCGTGGGCGAGCTTTTTCTTCTGATCTTTGTCGCGCGCTGCGCCAATCGCCTGATAATAGGCGGGCAGGACCAGCCAGCCCTTGGCCTGACGCAGATCTTTGCTCTGCAGTTTGACGTTCTGGTAGAAACCGCCCAGTTCATCCGGCGTGATCATGCCCCGGCGCAGCGCCTCGCTCCAGAGACTGATCTTCAGCGCCCCGTCGGTCTCGGGCACCATCATCAGGACGCCGATGGTATGAGAGGGCGCAGATCGAATATTGCCCGTATCGAATTTATTTAAGGAAATGCGGCGGTCATTCATCAGCAACGCGATCTCGAGCGGTGTATAGTCGTTGAGGTCGTCGAATGCGCGCGGCGTGATTTTATAGCCGGGTTTGTCAAAGACATAGCCCAGAACGCGGCTTTCCTTAACGATCGGCTTGACCTCCGGACGGTCGTTGAAATCCTTCATATCGTGCCCGGCCATCTTGCCAAGGATAAAATCGCAGATGACGGAGGCCTGATTCCAGAAAGGCTGGTTTTCAAACCGGACCATCATCGTCTTGGTTTCAAGGCAGGCAATCGTCGGCTGGCGGCTTAAGAAAAGCGATTGCACGCCGGCGCGGGCGAGGCGTTCGTGATAGGCGACAGCCTGATCGGCCATATACAACTGCGATGCCTGCAGATATGAACCCGTATCCAGCAGTTTCTCGATCCGGACGGTTTGCAGATCTTCACCGGCCTGAATGCTGCCGCGGCTGCCCATCATTGTGGCGTCAGCCCGCGTCAGCAGCGCCCGCTGATTCAGTTCCTGCAACACGCCGTAATAGCGCGGCGAGGGTATCTGGTTGATCAACTGCAACACTTGTCCGCGGGACGACCCATCCCAAAGGTCGATGCCCAGGCTGCCGTCGCTTGATCCCGAAAGGGTACCCAGCGATTCAAGATTGCTGTAATTGACTTTCAGAATGGCCGGAACGCGGGCAGGCTTCTCGGAACGGGAAACCACATGCTCGTCATTTGATTTATCGTCGCCTGGCGTGCTGTTGTCTTCCGCTGTTTCTTTACGGGCGATGTCTTCTTTGTCGTTATTCGCATCGGATTCCGACGCGTCGTCAGCGACAACATCTTCCGGATCGTCATTGATTGCTTTATCAGGCTTTTTTTCAGGCTGTGGCGGCTGTTTTTTTGCTGTTGATGCGGATTTTGAAGAGGATTCTGTACGCTCGGCCTTCTTGCTGGCGACGGGTTTTTTCTCGTCTTCCGAGGGGCCGTCTTTACGCATGGCGGCCTTGGCTTTCAGAGATCCACCCATGCGATCATCAACATCACGGTAACGAATGACGGGCTTGGTGGCGTCTTCCTGTGCGCCGGAAGATACCGGGTTCGGACCAGCCATGCGGTCATCCTCGGCATAAGCCAGGGCGGCAATGCCAAGACCCGCGATGATGAACATAATCAGAAAGGTAAGGCGATAACGACTCATTGCTGTGCCGCGCCTGTGTAAAAGCGTTCATTCGACACGGTTTTCGTGACCTGCGATTGTTCGACAGGAACATCCATCATGGCAATAGCCGTGATGCCGACAACGCCGAGCACCAAGGCGATTCCAAACACGATTCCAATAAACTTCATGATTCGAGCCGATTCTCTAGAAAAACTACCTGAAAGCTAGATAATCCGATGGGTAAATACAATCCCTCTGCCGCCAGTATTCCGAGGTTATCCATTGTTTTGCAAGGATGGCCATGGCATAAGCATGCGATGGCAATTGACGAGCAGAAAATATTTTCGATACGCACCCGGCTTGACCGTCCCGTGGCTTTGATCGGCATGATGGGGGCAGGGAAAACACGCCTCGGGCGGATGCTGTCAGACACATTAAACCTGAAATTTGTCGACTCGGATGAAGAGATCGAGCGTGCCGCTGGCCTGACCATTCCTGAAATTTTCGAAAAATTCGGCGAACCTTATTTCCGTGATGGTGAGCGCCGCGTGATCAAGCGCCTTCTGGATCAGGGGATACAGGTTGTGTCCACCGGGGGTGGGGCGATCCTGAATACCGATACAGTCGCCGATCTCCGTGACAAGGCTGTCACGATCTGGGTTAAGGCTGATCTGGCTATCATGCTGGAGCGAACATCCAAGAACGACAAGCGCCCGCTGCTGAAGAACGGCAATCCGGAGGATATCCTGCGCCAGCTTTCCGAAGCGCGCTACCCCATATACGGGCAGGCACCGATTTGCGTGGAAAGCCATAGCGGCCCGGCAGAGGATATTCTGGTGCAGGCTGTCGACAAGCTTTATGCCTATCTGACCCGCCAACCCCTGACAGAGGCATCGTGATGACCCACAAAACGATACAGGTTGAACTGGGGGATCGTTCTTATCCGATTTACGTCGGTGCCGGTCTGCTCGCCAATATCGCCTCTCTGGTCCCGGCGAAGCTCAAGGGGCAGCGTATTTTCATTCTCTGCGATGAGAATACGCAAAACTATGCGGTGCAGATTAAAATCGCGCTGGAAAAGGCCGCCGAAGTTGAGTCTGTTCTGACGATGGCCTTGCCGCCCGGCGAGGGCAGCAAGAGCATGGTGTACTTTGAAAAAGTGTTGGGCTGGATGCTGGACCATAACGTGACACGCCAGTCGGTGTTATTCGCTGTAGGCGGCGGCGTGATTGGTGATCTGGCGGGGTTTGCTGCGGCCACAGTATTGCGCAGCATTTCATTTGTGCAGGTGCCCACCACATTGCTGGCGATGGTCGATAGTTCCGTGGGCGGAAAAACCGCCATCGACATGCCGCAGGGCAAGAATATGGTAGGGGCCTTCCATCAGCCGATCAGTGTCATCGCTGACACCGATGTATTGAAGACATTGTCGCCGCGCCATATGCGGGCGGGTTATGCTGAAGCCATCAAGCACGCGGCACTGGCCGATGCTGATTTCTTTTCATGGCTCGAAGCAAACGGGCAGGCCGTTCTGGCGCAGCAGCCGCAAGCGCTGGCGGTCTTCATTGAAAAGAATTGTCGGATC
>JAMHVA010000185.1:0-14169 GCA_035904625.1 Alphaproteobacteria bacterium
GCATCGGCGTCAGCGAGGTCGGGGCCGGCTCCGACGTCGCCAGCATCAAGACCACCGCCCGCAAGGACGGCGACGACTACATCATCAACGGCGGCAAGATGTGGATCACCAACGGCATCCAGGCCGACTGGATGTGCTGCCTGGTCAACACCTCCGACGACAAGGCCCACAAGAACAAGTCCCTCGTCATCATCCCGATGACCAGCAAGGGCGTCGAGCGGGCCAAAAAACTGCACATCTTGCGGGCATTGGCGCTCACAAGGCGATGGCGATTACGACCAACGGCAACATTGAAGCCAATATTTTGGCGGCAATCACGCTGACGGCTGTTGATACTCTCGATTTTGGACGGATATCACCCGGTACACTTAATACTGTCGTTTACGTTGCAGCGACGACAGGCACACGGTCGATTACAGCTGGTAATGGTACGTTGGTTGCTGGTGGTGGTGAACAAGACGGCACATTCAACCTTGATGGGTCTGATGGATTAACCGTGACGATCAATGTTCCTGCAAACGGTGCGATTACTGTTACGAACGGCACGGATACTCTGGAGGTTGATGACTTCGAATGGTCTTATGATGGTGGCGCGACCACTGTTGGCGATGGTACAGCTGTACTGGCGGTTGGCGGTCCTGACATTCTTTCGGTTGGCGCTAAAGTCACTGTAGGGGCGGCTGACTCGGCTGGTACATATACTGGTACATTTCCGGTTATTGTCGACTACCAATAAATTATGACTTTTGCGATCAAAAGGCAGGGCCGTTTCTTTACGGCTCTGCCGCTCCTGCCCCGATACAGGAATGACCCGATATGAAGCATCTGCGTTCATCTATCAAAACAAGCAAGCTGACGACAACCGCCGGGGCGGCGATTGTCGTGAGTTTGAGTGTCATGACAATAACGACTGCACGGGCGGTGTCATCCTCAGGGAACGCTGAAGCTGATATCGTTTCATTGACGGTCCCCGCGCTTTCAGAAATTGATCCGCTCGATTTTGGTGAAATTGTTACCGGCGGTGGTCCGGGGACGGTTGCCATATCGACCGCGGGTGTTCCCACACTGGCAGGGGTATCACATACACCCAGTTCGTCTCATCATCAGGGGATTATCGAGATTGTTGGCGATCCGGGCCGTCCGGTCGATATCAGCATGGTCGCGCCCAGCTATCCGGTTAACAATGGTGCGTTCACCATGAACGTCAATAATTTCGATCTCGGCGGCGGGCCGAATAACGCGCATACGGTCACGGTCGGCGGCGCGGGCACGATCGATGTGAATGTCGGCGCGACGCTGAATGTCGGCGCGGGCCAGCAAATCGGGACCTATACCGGGTCTTATACTCTCAACGCCGATTATCAATAGGAAGGGATTGCCAGCATGACATCGCCTTCCGATCCGAACATGAAAAAATCCTCTTCAGGCCGCGTGGCGGCGCGTATGGCGAAGACGGGCATCGGGGCGGTAATGGTGACATTGTCATCGGTGGCGATGGTCAAGGCGATTGCCGCGACGGCGACGATGCCGATTCTGGCCAAGCTGATCCGTTCGGTTGAAATTACTGTCAATACGTCGCTGGATTTCGGCACGCTGGCCTTTACCCGCGACAATGCCGGGATGGCGGTGGTCGATCCGGCCAGCAATGTGCTGACCACCGACAGCAGCAACAGCCTGATCCCCGTCGGCGGGCGGCCGCGTGCCGGGCAGGTGACCATTCGCGGTTCCGACCTGCCGGTGCAGGTCAGCATGGAACAGCCCGAAGTCCACCTGACCAACGGGCAGGATTTTGTCACCGTCGCCGATTTCAAATTCCTGAATCACGCGGCGGGCAGCCGCATTACGATCACGCCGGATTTGACCGACCTGACCATTACCCTGCCTGTGGGCGCGACGCTGAAAACGCGGGTCGGCCAGACCAGCGGCACCTATACGGGAAATAACCGCGTTTTTGCCAATTACCAATAATCCTGAAATTTTATAGGCTCCTGTGGGCGGGGCTGGGGAAAACTGTCGTAAGTCGCTGATTCTTTTTCGGGATTGCTTTGGTTTTCAAACTCATGCAGAATTAAGGTCTGGGTGTCCTGACGGTTTTGGGCGGGATGCCATGTCAATATTTTCGGTCTGAATATGAATCACATGATCAGTACATCGGCTCGCAAGTCCTCCGGACGCCGCTTTGTGCTTGCCGGGCTTGGCACGGCGGCGCTGGGCATGATGGCGCTGGGCATGATGGCGCCGGATGCGCAGGCGCTCAAGATCACGATGAAGCGCGCCGTGTTCGAGGGGCCGAACCGGACCCAGACCCTGACCATTATCAACAATTCTGCGGAAGACCAGACCTATCGTCTGGGCTGGCGCACGATGCGCATGACGGAAAACCAGTCGCTGGTTCCGGTTGACGATCCGGCGCAGGCGACAGACCTGAAGCCGGTGGACGACATGGTGCGTTATGCGCCGCGCCGCATCACCATTCCCGCCGGGGGCACGCAACAGGTGCGTCTGTTGCTGCGCAAGCCGAAGGATCTGGTTGAAGCCGAATATCGTTCGCATTTCTGGATCCAGCCGGAAGCCGAAAGCGTGAAGTTCGATCCGCTGCCGCCGGAAAAAGCCGAAGAGGCCAAGACCAAGCCGATGGTGCAGATCAAAATGCTGACCGGCATGACCATTCCGGTGATTGTTCGTCACGGCAAACTGACCGTGACCGGCAGCATCACCGATATGAAGGCATCGCCCGCCAAGGACGGCAAGGGCATGAATGTCGGTTTCACGCTCAATCGCGAGGGCAATCGCAGCCTTTATGGCGATCTGACCTTCTCTTGCGGCGGTACGGCTGTGAAACAGGTGAAGGGGATCGCGGTCTATACCGAGATCGGCAAGCGCTTCCTGAATTTCTCCGTTCCCTATCCGGAAAGCGGCGCGTCTGCGTGCCCGTCGCTGAAGGTTGAATATGTCGCCGATCAGGATGATTTCGACCTGAAGGGTCAGGTGATCTCGACCGCCGAGGCCAGCGTCCAGTAAGCCGCATGTTGCAAGGCGGCAGGCCTTTTTACGTCTCAAACAATTGATTGGTATTCGGATACCTGCGTGATAGAATCGTGGTGGGCTACTCTACTACGCGTATCACTTCGACTATCCGCTTAAACTCTTATTCTCCGCTCAGCTTCATGAGCCAAAAAAGATTGGCACGACCTGTGAAGGCCGGAGCCCGTACCCGTTCCAGACTCTTGGCTGGCGCGGGGGTTCTGGCATTCATGCTGTTCTGGACAACGTGCGGCGCCCCGGGCGCACGCGCGATGGATCAGGACGTTCAGGACCTCGTTCTCGAAGTGAGAATGGGGCGGGCCCTTGTCACGCCTGCGACTGTGATTCTCGAACATAAGAACCGCTATTATGCGCCGCTGATCGATATCGCGGAAAATTTTGATTTCGTCGTCACTGATTCCGATATCAGTCGCGGCTATGTGCAGGGCTGGTACATCTCTGAAGGGAACCGCTTTACGGTCGATCGTCAAAAGCTGGAAGCCTATCACAACAATGAACGCATCCCGTTGTCCGAGATGGATTTCATCGACGACCCTTACGGCGAAGGTACCGATATCTATGTCGAGATCGGGGTCTTCAGCAAGATATGGCCTGAAATTCGTTTCTCTGTCGATCTGGCCTCGCTGACGATGAATGCGGAATCGGATGCGACCTTCCCTTTCATGGAAAAGAAAGAGCGCGAAGCCCGGCAGAAGATGCTGGAGACCCGGCGCGCATTGAAGGCCGTCAAGCAGAAGGATCTGCCCTATATCGATAACCCGTACGGGCTGATCAGCAAGCCTGTGGTCGATATCGGCACGACGACCCGCTGGGATAATGACGAGAAGCAGCTGACGTCGCAGATGACGGTCAATGGCGCGCAGGATCTGGCCTATATGACGGCGGATTACGGCTTGACGCTGGAGCGCAACGCCGAGGGTTATCAGGCGCCTGAGAACCTGCGCCTGACCTTGTCGCGTGAATCGACGCCCGGCGAAGAATTGCCGCTGGGGATCGAGAAGGTCGAACTGGGCGATACGCGCGTCAATTACCGTGAACTGGTGGGCAGCAGCGCCGGGGGGCGCGGTATCTATTTCACCACCAACAAGAAGAACAGCAACCGCGAATTCGATATTATCACCATCGAGGGTAACGGCCCGCCGGGATGGCAGACGGAATTATACCGTAACAACGAACTGATCGATTTCGGCATCGTCGATCAGGGCGGCGAATATCGTTTCGAAGATGTATCGACGCAATACGGCAACAACCGCATCCGTGTCGTTTTGTACGGGCCGCAGGGGCAGATCCGCGAAGATGTCAAAGATTACAATTTCTCGAGCGCGATGCTGCGCCCCGGTGAAACCAGCGTCACAGGCGGACTGGTCGATTCCGATAAGGATTTTATCCCGCTGTCGAAGCAGGATGACAGCACAAGGCCGCGCGGTATCGCCAAATCCATCGTCGGGGCCTTGGGCCTGAACCGGAGTGTCACGCTGTTTTCCGCCATCAATCAGGCCCCCGTGGATGATCATCTTGAAACCTATGGCAGCGCGGGCGTGACCTTCTCCGCCGCCGGTGGCTATGGTCAGGTTGAAACATATAAACAGGCGAATGGCGGTCATGCGGTCGATCTCAGATTTCTCACCGAGGTTATGGGGTTCCGCGTCAATCTGGCGCATGTGTCCTACAACAATTTTGACAGCCTGAAGAATGATGATGGCGTCAGCGGCAAACGGCACGAGCAGGATGTCACGCTGGCGCGGTCGTTCCAGTTGCCGTTCGGCTCTCTCGGGCTGCAGTTCGATGCCAACCGGATCGCCCGCAAGAACGGCGATAACGACCTGACTATCCGTTCGCGGCAATCATTGGGGCGTGCGGGCATTCAGCTGACCCACCAGACGGTCACCCGCATGTTTAATCAGGATCATGAAACGACATCCGGGAATTTAAGCGCCAATGTGCGCATGCGTAAATGGCGGTTCACCGGGAATATGGCTTACGACTATTTCCCGTTTGCGCGGTTTACCACCGGCAGCGTCGAGGCGCGTTATCAGACGGCGGATGATTTCACCGTGGCGGTCAGCTTGCAAAATGATTTCGTGCAAGACCTGATCGGCGCGGGTGTTCAGGTCGGGTATGACTTCAAGCGGTTCCTTGCTAGCATCGATACGAACTGGCGGGAGCAGGAAGGGGTTTCGGTGATCCTGCGCGCCAGCACGTCCCTGGGTCCGTACGGCAGTTCCGGCGGCTATAACATGGTCAGTGAAAGCCAGCGCGGATTGTCGCCTGTTCGCGGGCATGCCTATCTTGATAAAAATCTGAATAGCACATTCGATGAGGGCGACGAGCCTATCGAGGGGGCGCAGATGAATGTCGGTGGCCGCCTGAGCGACGAGGATTCGGATGAAACCGGCTATATGGTGGCGCGCAAGAATACGCGCTCCGGTCTGAACAATATCGAACTGGCGTCATCGTCGCTGGCCGATCCTTATCACGCCCCGGCGGTTCCCGGTTACAGTATCGCCCTGCGCCCGGGAACGATTCCCGAAATTCAATTCCCGGTGATTGAAACCGGGGCCATCGACGGCACGATCCTCGACCTGAACGGCGAGGCGGTACAGGGGATTAACATCCAGCTTGTCGATGACAAAGGTAACGTCGCCGCCGTGACGCAATCGGCGTTTGACGGTTTTTATACATTCGAATTTGTCCGGCCCGGCACGTATACCGTGCAGGTTGATCCGGCTCACAATGTTCACGTCCCACCGGAGACCGTAACGGTCGTTTCCGATGATCTATTTGCCTCTGGCGTAGATCTGCTGCTGGAGCAGGCACAGGAAACGGATGGGGCTTCTGCAGACGCGCAAGCCGAAGCTGCCGATCTTCAATCTTTCGACGCCGAATTCAAGGCGGCGGAGGAAGAGTCGGCAACTGAAGGCCTGAGTGATGTGGAACCACAAAGCGGTGCGGAGAGTGGTGGAGTAGCCCAACCCTACCATGAAGCGCACAACGGGACGAGAACGCCTGCTCCGCATTCCATAGACAGCGGCCTATCTGCTGTCGTTCACCGCGTGAGGATCGGGGAGCATCCGGACAGGCTCAGGCTTGTCATGGAGCTCTCCGGTCCCGTCGCGTACAAGATACAGGCCGGGGAATCGCCGAATGAATGGATTCTCGATATTCCCGGCACCGCATGGGACGCCCTGACGACGTGGCGCGTCGGCGATAGTCCGGTGATTCAGAATTTTGAAACCGAGGCTCTGCCCGGTGATAACGGTGCCATCATCGGGACGCGCATCCGCTTCCGTGCCGACCATGCGTTCGGCGTCGCCGGGCAGGGACTTTTGCCGCCGGACGGCAAGGCCGGGCACAGGCTCTATATTGATTTTGGCAAAAGCTAGATTGAAGAGACAAAAGGGCCCCGGCGTGTGTGAGGGGGAGGGATGCCGGGGCCGCTCAAGTCTTGGGGGTATGTGATGTCTATGCCGTCTGGATATCGATACGCTGGCGCTGTTTTTCAGGCTTTGCCAGTTTTGCGATCACGACTTCCAGAACGCCTTTCTTCATCGTGGCGCTGATGCCGGACAAATCGGCGTCGGCAGGAAGCTGTAATGTGCGCGCGAACTTGCCATAGGTCCGCTCCACGCGGTGGAAGGTCTTTCCATCATCTTCCTTCTCCTGCGATTTTTCGCCGGAAAGGGTCAGGACACCATCCTCAACGCTCAGTTCCACGTCCTTTTGCTCAAGGCCGGGAAGATCGGCGGTCAGTGTATAGGCCTTGTCCGTCTCGCTGATGTTGATCTTCACCGCCATATCGGTCAGCGACCCCACGGGCATATGAATATTGGTCAGCGCGTTGCGGAAGAAATTGTCAAACACCCGGTCCATATCATCCAGCGAATTCCAGCGGGCGATGCCGTGGGCGCGATGCGGAAGGGGTACAAGGTTACGAAGTGCAGTCATTTTTGGTCTCCTTTATGATCCATCGTTTCAGACTGGAAAATGGGTGGAAGGTCCCCAAACGGGCGGCCTTGAACCCTACACAACTGATCTAGGAAGCTTTGCGTTAAAATCAAGATCATTAACCATTTGAAGTGGCATATTTTATCTGTAAAATTGGGCGCAACGTAAAGGACGGGCCATGTGCGGGATTGCCGGATTTGTGGATGTAAAGAAGCGCTATGACGCAGTAACGCTACGTGCGCTGGCCACAGCCATGACCGATGCCGTACAACATCGCGGGCCTGATGGCGGCGCATGCTGGGATGGCGATCATGTGGCGCTGGGGCATCGCCGTCTGGCGATTGTCGATCTGACGCCGAGCGGCTTGCAACCGATGCATTCGGCCTCTGGCCGTTATGTGATTGTTTTCAACGGCGAGATTTATAACTTCCTTGATATACGTCAGGAACTGGAAGTGTTGGGTGTCGTATTTCGCGGTACATCCGACACCGAAGTGATGCTGGCGGCGTTTGAGCAGTGGGGTATCGAAGCTGCAATTCAGAAATTCGCGGGCATGTTCGCCTGCGCGTTGTTTGACCGTCAGGAACGCGTGCTGCACCTGTTCCGCGACCGGCTGGGCAAGAAACCGCTTTACTTCGGTTATGCGGGCGATCAGTTTGCATTCGCATCGGAATTGAAAAGCTTTCATGCCTTGCCGGGTTTTACCGGCGAGCAGGACATGGCGGCGCATCATCTGTTTACCCGCCACAACTTCATTCCTGCCCCGTGGTCGATTTACAAGGGTATTTTCAAGCTGCCGCAGGCCACATGCCTGTCGCTATCGTTTGATGATATCGCCAGCACGCGCGACGCACAGGATTTTCTGAGCCGGGCGCGGTCCTACTGGAACCTTTTTGATCTGCCGAAGCAGCCGATTCAAAATATCAGTGCAGACGATGCTATCGCCGGTCTTGAAGATGTTTTGGGGCTGGCGGTACGCCAGCGCATGATTGCCGATGTGCCGTTGGGGGCATTTCTATCGGGCGGGATCGATTCATCGCTGGTCGTTGCGTTGATGCAAAAACAGGCAAGCCAGCCGGTGAAAACCTACAGTATCGGTTTTGCCGAGGCCAGCCATAACGAAGCGGCTTATGCCCGCGCGGTGGCGGATCATCTGAAGACCGATCATACCGAGTTTACCGTGACGGCGGATGAAGCCCGGTCGGTCATTCCGCAGCTTCCCGATATTTACGATGAGCCATTTGCCGATGCGTCGCAAATTCCGACATGGCATGTCTGCCGTCTGGCGCGGCAATCGGTGACGGTTGCGTTGAGTGGCGATGGCGGTGATGAAACATTCGGCGGTTATAATCGTTACCGGCTGGCGCAATATGTCTGTCCGCTGCTGCTGGCGGCACCGCAATCCATCCGACATGCCTTATCATCGCTGCATAAATATATCGGTCATCAGAATGCGCGCCGCCTGTTTGAAACATTCACCGCGAATAATGCGGCTGATTATTACCGCAATATATTATCGTACTGGCAATCGACTGACGGGTTGTTATTGCAGGGGCGCGATCCTGTGATGCCGTTGCCGCGCCTTGACCAGAACGTGCTGCGGTCGATGATGATCTATGATGCGGCCTTTTACCTGCCTGACGATATTCTGGCGAAGGTGGATCGCGCCAGCATGGCAGTCAGTCTGGAAACGCGCGCGGCGCTGCTGGATCACCGCGTGCTGGAATATGCATGGACCTTGCCGGATACCATGAAAATGCGGGGCGGCAAGGGTAAATGGATTTTGCGGCAGTTGCTGGCCCGTCATGTTCCCTCTGAATTCTTTGAACGCCCGAAACAGGGCTTTGGCATTCCGCTGGCATCATGGTTGCGCGGTCCGCTGGCGCCGTGGATGCAGGATTTGCTCTCCGAAGATCGTCTGCGCGCTCAGGGACTGTATGATCCGGCACCTGTTGCGCTCATGGTGAAACAGCATCTGGCCGGAACGCATGACTGGAGTTACCGCCTCTGGGGGCTGATCTGCTATCAGACGTGGCATGACCGCTGGATGAATGGTGTGCGTGATTTTTCAGATCACCGCGTCGTAGCATCCTGATACAATAATCCTTCTGGCGATCTGGCTGGAAACAGGTACAATCCTTGTCCAGTGGACCGACCCCTTTCTACAGGAGATATATATGTCCGATGAACAAAAGCCGTCTTCCCCGAAATTCGATATCAACAAGCTGCAGGAGCAGATGGCGATCAAAATGCAGGAATTGTGGAACGGCAAGATTCCGCTGTTTCAGGCATTTTGGATTTATTATTTTTCTGTCGTTCTGGCCCTGAACCTGATGGCGGCTTCGCTCGGGTTTCTGGGCAATATCATCGCCGTATTTGCTATCGGCTGGTCGGCGTTCATGGTCAAGCCGATCTGGGTGGCGGCTGATAAATATGCCGGCCCCAAGCACTGGTCCCTGCTGGCCAAGGTGGCGGCGCTCCTGATCCTGATTCAGGCGATAACCCTGCTGTTTTAAAGGATTGCCCATAATAAGGTGATAAAGGCGGGGGTTTTCCCGCCTTTTTCGTGCCCGTAAATCCAGTTTCCTGTCGATTCTGCCCTTGAACGGCGCTAGATTAACGCCTTCTATTATTACGTATAACCGGAGTAGGGTCCCTGAGCATGAAACCAGCCCCCGTGGATGTGGGTACGATTCATTTCGTCGGTATTGGCGGCATCGGCATGAGCGGCATCGCCGAGGTTCTGCATAACCTTGGCTATAAGGTTCAGGGGTCGGATATTGCGGACAATTATAATGTGAAGCGCTTGCGCGATGCGGGTATCCGGATCGAGATCGGCCACCGCGCGGAAAATATCATTGATGCCGAAGGCGGTTTTGTGAATGTCGTCGTGGTGTCGTCGGCGGTCAAGCGCGACAACCCGGAACTGGTGACGGCCCGTGAACATAAACTGCCCATCGTGCGCCGTGCCGAAATGCTGGCGGAACTGATGCGCCTGAAATCATCCGTCGCGATTGCCGGTACGCACGGCAAGACGACGACAACCACGATGATCGGCATGATGCTGGAAGAGGGTGGTTTCGACCCCACCATTATCAATGGCGGTATCGTCAACAAATACGGTACCAACACACGTCTGGGCCAGAGTGACTGGATGGTAGTGGAAGCCGATGAAAGCGATGGCACATTCACCCACCTGCCCGCGACGATTGGTATTGTCACGAATATCGATCCCGAGCATATGGATCATTACGGTGCGTTTGAAAATGTGCGTCAGGCCTACTACCGCTTTATCGAAAACCTGCCGTTCTATGGCTATGCCGTACTGTGCATCGATCACCCGGAAGTGCAGGGGCTGATTCCCGAAGTGACCGATAAACGTATTGTCACATATGGGTTTAACCCGCAGGCTGATGTGCATGCATTCAACGTCCGCAGTGACGCCACAGGCAGCACGTATGACGTTAAATTTGCCGATACGCTGACCGATGATGGACGTGAACTGATTGTGCGGGATATGCGCCTGCCGATGCTGGGCGTTCACAACGTTCTGAATTCCCTCGCGGCGCTGTCGGTGGCGATCAAGATTGAAATTCCCGTGGCGACGATGAAAAAGGCGTTGTCGGGATTTACCGGCGTCAAGCGGCGTTTCACCAAAACAGGGGAAAGCAACGGCATGACCGTGATCGATGATTACGGTCATCACCCGGTTGAAATCATGGCCGTGCTGAAGGCGGCACGTCTGGCGGTGTCTGAATCCGGCGGGCGTGTTCTGGCTGTGGTGCAGCCGCATCGTTATTCGCGCCTTTCCAGTCTGTTCGATGAATTTTGCACCTGTTTCTATGATGCCGATACGGTGATTGTGGCCGATGTCTATGCCGCCGGTGAAACCCCGATTGAAGGCGCTGACCGCGATCATCTGGCGCAGGGGATCAAGGCGCATGGCCACAAGGATGTTCAGGTTCTGGAAGCGCCAGCCGATCTCGCGGGGATCATTGCTGAAGTTGGCGCGCCAAACGATCTGGTCATTTGCCTGGGTGCTGGCGATGTGACGAAATGGGCTTATGCTTTGCCGGCGGAACTGGATAACGTTTTCGATACGAAAAGGAAACAACGCGCATGAATGCTGTCCTGAAGCAAGATGAATGGGGCCTTCCCGTTGTTCGTGGCCGCTATACCGAAAACGCGCCGCTGGGCGAAAAAGGCTGGTTCGCCTGCGGCGGCACGGCAGAAGTGATGTTCAAGCCTGAAGATCGCGATGATCTGGTCGCGTTTTTAGGCGCGTGCCCGAAGCATATTCCGGTAACGACACTGGGTGTTCTCTCCAACACGATCGTACGCGACGGCGGCTTGCCCGGCGTGGTTATTCGTCTGGGCAAGGAGTTCGCCAAAGTCGTGACGCTGGATCAGTCGCGCGTTCAGGCCGGTTCGCTGGCGCTGGATGGTAACGTGGCGCAGGCTGCTGCCCGTGCCTCTATCGCTGGGCTTGAATTTTTCAGCGGCATTCCGGGCACCATCGGCGGGGCGTTGCGCATGAATGCCGGGTGCTATGGCAGCGAAACCAAAGATGTGCTGATCGAGGCCACGGCACTGGACCGTGATGGCAACCTGTTGACGCTGACCCCGCAGCAGATGGGGATGAGTTATCGCCATACCACAGCGCCCGAAGATTATATCTTTATCGAAGCCTTGTTTCAGGGGCAGGCGGGTGATGCTGAAAAGATCCGTGAGTTTATGGACGGCATCAAGGCCAAACGTAACGCCAGCCAGCCGATCCGTGAGAAGACCGGCGGTTCGACGTTCGCCAACCCGAGCGCAGACGAGATCGCCAAGGCGGGCTTGCCGGAGGGCACCAAGGTCTGGCAACTGATTGATCGTGCGGGTTGCCGCGGCCTGAAACTGGGCGGGGCGATGATGTCCGACATGCACGCCAATTTCATGATCAATACGGGAACGGCCACCGCAACCGACCTTGAGGCGCTGGGCGAGGAAGTCCGCCGCCGTGTGCTGGCTGACTCCGGCATCAGTTTGCGCTGGGAAATCAAAAGGATCGGCGTTCCTCTGCCGTAAAATACGGCACCCCTGCCAAACCCGCAGATTTCCTGTGCTTCCCCTCAGAATCGGACTGGAATCCGGGGGGGGTCCTGTGCCATGATGGAGGGGAGGCAGTATCCTGCTTTCTTCTTCTTTTCTTTTCCGTTCCACGGGGGTTTCAAAATGACAAAAAAAGTGGCGTTGCTTGTGGGTGGCTGGTCGGCAGAGCGTCAGGTCTCGCTGGAAAAAGGAAAATCGATTGAAAAAGCCCTGCGTGAAAAGGGCTATGACGTCACCGTTATCGACGTGCAGAAGAATATTGCTAACCTGATCGAACAACTGACCCCGAAGCCGGATGTGGTTTACAACAACCTGCATGGCAAGGGCGGCGAAGATGGCACGATTCAGGCTGTCCTTGATATGCTTGAAATTCCCTATACCCATTCCAGCATGCTGGCGTCCGCGATCGGTATGAACAAGCCGGTCGCCAAGCGGATGGCTTCATCGGTCGGCGTGCGCGTGCCGCAGGGCCTGCTGGCGATGAAAGACGATGTTGTGGCTTCCCATGTGATGGAGCCGCCCTATGTCGTGAAACCGCCTTGTGAAGGTTCCAGTGTCGGTGTCCGTATCATTCTGGAGCGTGACAATCAGGCACCGCTCGATCTTGAAAACTGGGCGTTCGGCGATGAAGTGCTGGTTGAGGAATATATCCCTGGTCGTGAACTGACCGTGGCTGTCCTTGATGGCAAGGCACAGGCCGTGACTGAAATCGTATCGCATACGCGCTTTTTCGATTACGAGGCGAAATATCACGACACCCGCACGGAATATGTGCTGCCCGCGAAAATCCCGCAGGATGTATACAATACCGCGCTCGATTATGCCGAGCGTGTCTTCACCGTGATCGGCTGCTCCGGCATCGCCCGCTGCGATTTCCGTTATGACGACAGCAAGCCCGGCGCGGAAGGCCTCTATTTCCTTGAAATCAACACCCAACCCGGGTTCACGGCTGAATCGATCGGTCCGTCCCAGGTGATTTACAACGGCACTTCTTACAACGATCTTTGCGCCCACCTTGTAGAGACTGCACTATGTCACGGTCTGGAACAACCCGCTCGGGCATCATCAACCGCCGCGCCCGCGCAGCACAAAAAGCGCGCCTAGGGCGCTTTGGCCGCCGTTTCGGCCTTGGCCTGCTCGCGGTTGGCGCGGTGGCGGGCTTTTCCGCTTGGGCGGTCATGAGCGGTGCGCTTGACCGCGTTCACAACGGACTGCAGCACAAGGCTTACGTCACGCTGGCCGATGCGGGGTTCCGTGTCGAAAATATCCTTGTCGAGGGCCGCGCCGAGGTCGATGCCGAAGTGTTGCGTGCGATTGTCAATCTGGAACGCGGCGACCCGATCTTTGCCTTCGATCCTGCCGAGACGCGCGAGATGATCGAGCGCCTGTCATGGGTGCGCGAAGCCCATGTCGAGCGCCGCCTGCCGAATACGGTGTATGTCGGATTGGTCGAGCGTACACCCGTCGCGCTGTGGCAGCATAAGAACAAACTGCGCGTGATCGATGCCGAGGGCGTGACGCTTACCGACAAGCTGTCGGTCAACCAGAAATCATTGCCGATTGTGGTCGGCGAGTACGCCAATGAACAGGCTTATGATCTGCTGGTGATGCTGAATGCCGAGCCGGATATCCAGAAACTGGTCGAGGCCGCCACATGGGTGGGCGACCGCCGCTGGGACCTCGCGCTGAAGAACGATATGGTGGTGCGTCTGCCGGAAATGGATATCGGTCTGGCCTTAAGCCGTCTGACGCAGGCGCAGGAACAGGACAAAATCCTCGATAAGGACTTAAGCGTCATCGACCTGCGTGAAAAGGACCGGATCACGGTGCGCACACGCCCCGGCGCGGTGCAGGAATATCAGGCCAGCTTCGATTCCGCCAAGGGCGATAATATCTAGGCCATGAATACGACCATACCGACCCCTGCACCTGCACGTAAAAAGCCGCCTCAGGGTAAAGGCAAGGGGCAGGCTGCTTCCAAGAAAAAGAAGAAAAAACCTTATAATCCGCGCACCAAACCCGCCTGGATCGTGGCGGGAATCTCGGCTGTCATTTTCACGATCATGGGCGGTCTGACCATTGAGG
>JAMHVA010000186.1:0-5716 GCA_035904625.1 Alphaproteobacteria bacterium
TTGCTGGCCCGCTAAAGAAGCCTTGCGATACTTCAGCCCATCAGGGCAACTGGCATTCGCCAGATGCATAGGCTGTTGGCACATACACGCAGGCCGGGTTCGGGCAGACATGCTCGAGGAACGTATCGACCGGCGCGTTGTAATCCGTCACCACCATACCTGTCGGGATTTTACGATCACCGCAATCAGTATGGTCGTACATCTCATCCAGATCGTTGACCGGATCGTCGATATAGTCGGTCGTATCGCGCAGATAGCTCATCGTCCAGACTGGCACCTTGCCGTTGAAGGCGATATCCAGTGCATTGCTAAGCTTCGCATAACCTTGGGCGGCACAGGCAGCATATTCCGGCGGCATCGCGCGGGGTTCGCCTGAGATGTAATAATCAAGCTCGAAGAAGGAATCGAGCGCGGCCTGATCATAGAAATTCATGCATTTCGCCGATTCCCAGACACTGGCCATCGCGTTACACATATCCGGGCCGGGGTCGGGCAAAGCCGGGTTCGGGTCCTGATAGCGGCCACTGAGGTAACGGTGACTGAAGTTATTGAACAGGTATCCGTCAACCGGGGTAAATGTCGCTGTTGCAGCCAATCCCTGTTCAAAGCTCAGCGTGCTGGCGCGCTGTTCGGTCGCCAGATCGGCGTGAAGCCGAAAGCAGCTATATTCGAACACACTGTCGGATTTGAGGATGAATGTCTCGTTCATGACGTTTTCACGGGCGGCTTCAGCAAAACCCCGCGCGTCGATGGCATCCATAAACTGGGGATCGCAGGCCGTCACCTGAGCCATGGCGACAGACCCTTGCGCGCAGAAGGCCAGAAAAAAAGCCCCGGCAAACGTCGCCAATGAACGTGATATCAATGATTTATAACCTGTCATGCCTTCAAACGCCCCGGCAGCCCCGATCCCTTAAAGATGCTCTATCATTGTGCCGCCGAATACCCCTGCTTGTCCAGCAATTGAGTCGGGTTGGCAACCTTCCGCAGGCAGTTTTTCGCCCTTGCTAGAGGCCAAAAAGTCCCTTTTCCTCAGAATTCCCCGATGGTGGCGGGGCCGGAGGCTGGGTCATCTCATAAACCTCGTTACTCATCGGCACCGTATAGTCATAAGCCCCGAGAATGCGGCTGGAACCCATATCGACGACCCGCAGGTTGATCAGAACCTTGTCGCCGCTGCGGGCGTAGTGGCCGGTAATCATAGCCTGCACATTACCCTGCCCGGCAGGCGATCCCGCCAACGGCGCCTTCAGCACCGGCGTGGCCGGGCTGGCCGGCATATCACCGGCGGATACCGTGCCGATATCGTCCGGCATGTTGACGTTATAACCCAGCTGAACGAAACGGGCGCCGACCTGACCGGAGATAATCTTGCCGAACGGTGCGGTACTGCCCGGTACGTTCAGATCGGTCAGCGCACCCAGTGCGATCACAGTATTCTGCGACAGCCGGTTTTGCGCCTGCTGCAGCAACATGTCGGCGGCGGCATAATTGGTATTGGTCAGATTGACATCCGGACGGGTGAGGAAATGACTGATACCGCCGCTGGCGCAGCCGCCTAAAGCCGGGCCGAGCGCACACAGGCATGCTGCGATCAGAAACCCGCGCAGGAACTGACGTCGGGAGCGCAGTATCATCATCGTTTTATCCTTAGAACAGATCTGGGCGTTACGGGTTCGGTGTCATGGCCACGGGATCGTTGCTGGCGGCACCCGATACCGGGGCCTCTGCCGCAGCATTTCCTGCGGAGATCGAATAAACGCCGCTTTCCTCAATCACCAGATTCTGCTTGGACACGGTCAGACGCACCGTCAGCATCATCCGATCCGGTGTCGCCGGATCAGCCGGGGTGGCGCTGTATGCCAGATGGAACGGACCAGAACCTTTGGTGGCGGCATGCGGCCACTGATATTCAGACGTTGCAGCCTTCAGTGCCGATTCAAATCCGGGAACGGCGCCGTTCAGACCTTCGAAGAAGGTCGGCTCCATCGGGAAGCCCAGACGGTTCTTGATTTTGCCGATCAGGTCGCGGGATGCCGGCAGCCATGCCACCGCATCAGGACTTAACCCCATCATCTGGCTTTCAATCGCGCCGCCGTCACCGGCGCTCACGCGGCGGCCATCATCGGGGGTCAGTTCTTCTGTATCAGCCTTGCGGTCGCGTTCCCAGAAAGCGGGTTCGGCACCGGCCGGGGCCTTGTATGTGGTGTTATGATATTTGTAACCGGTCGGCATCGGGCCCGGCTGGATCGTGCCACCGCACGCCGTCAACAGGACGGGCATGGCGAAAGCCGCAACATAGAGAGACTTAACCAAGGATTTTACGGTTATTCCTGACATCATATAGCACCAGCCTGCGCTTGCCCCTGCGGTCGATACAGGGCCTTAAAAAATTTATGAAGAAATCCCGGGACACGGGAACGGATCATTGCCCGGGCAAGCCGGAAACGACGTTATGATATTATCAAGTCTTGAAGGGGCGGTATAGCCCTTTAAAAAGACGGAGCGGGAAAAGTTGCCCTTCCCCGCTATCAGCCTGTCCGGTTTGATTCCCATATTGCGGATCAGCCGGTCTTTTGCATTTTCTGGATCGCCGAGGTCGTACTGTGACCTTCGTAGAGCGGCATGATCTCGACCTTGCCGCCATACGCCAGAACGACCTTGGCCTCGGGCAGGTCTTCCACTTTGTAATCGCCGCCCTTGAAGCAGACATCAGGACGCAGGGCATCGATCACCCGGATCGGCTTGTCGTCATCCGCCGGATCGTCACCGAAGATCGCGACCATATCGACCGCCCCCAGCGCCGCCATGACAGACGCGCGGGACAGCTCTTCATGCACGGGACGGCCCGGCCCCTTCAGCCGCGTGATCGACGAGTCGGCATTCAGCCCGATGATCAAACGGTCGCACCGTTCGCGTGCGCGGTTGAGGTAATTCACATGGCCGTAATGAACGATATCGAAGCAACCATTCGTGAAGCCGACCGTCAGGCCTTGCGCTTTCCATGCATCGACAATCTGCCGCGCGGCATCCCAGTCGTGATAGATGAAAGCTTCGCGCGTGGTATCACGCAACGGATTATCAGCCCCGGCGAGAACGGCCTGCAGTTCAGCACGCGTGATCGGCGTGGTTCCCGGTTTTGCAACAATGACACCCGCCGCCTGATTGGCGATGGCCGCCGCGTCTTCCATCACAATGCCGGCCGCCCGGGCCGCCGCCAACGTCGCAATCACCGTATCGCCTGCGCCCGCAACGCCTGCCACTGTGGCCGCTGTGGCCGGATAATGGTGAATATCTTTATCCGTAACGACACTCATGCCCTTCTCGGAACGCTTGGCAATAATCGTCGCAATGCCGGTTTCACGGATCAGCGCACGCGCCGCCGCGATCACTTCATCATCACTGCCCGTTGGCATGTTCGTTGCCTCGGCCAGTTCTTTGGCATTCGGCGTGATGGCATCCGCACCTTTATATATTGTGAAGTCTTTTCCTTTGGGATCGACAAAAACCGGGATTCCTTTTTTTTGTGCTGCCGCAACCACCGCTTTGAAAACAGCCGGTGTCACAACACCCTTGCCGTAATCAGAGACAATCACTGCCCCGCATGACGCGCACGCATTTTCGATCTGCGCGATCAGATGAGCTTCGCTCTCGGCAGGCAGGGGAGAGGCCTTCTCGTAATCGGTCCGCAGCAGCGGGTGGTTCCCGGCCATGAAACGCATTTTCACCGTCGAGGGGCGATCGGCAACAACCGTCAGTCCGGATGTATCGCCGCCGCAAGCATCCAACAACGTCCGCATTTTCTCACCCGCAGGATCTTGGGCAACGGCGCCCAATATATATGTGCATGCACCCAGACCGCCCAGATTGGCAACCACGCCCCCGGCCCCGCCGAGCAAGAAACTTTCCTGCGTTGCGGCCAGAACCGGGACAGGCGCTTCAGGTGCCAGACGGCTGACCTGACCGTAGACATAGTGATCAAGCATCAGATCACCGACGACCAGAATGCTTGTATGCGCCATGCGGCTCAGGGCATCGGCGGGCAGGTTTTGGAGGGTGGAAACCATCGGTCTTAAGTCCTTAAAATTGTATGTATTTTCCTGAGATTATTCAGAATTCGTCAACCTTTATAGTGTTTAATAGAGGTCATAGATACACAAACGCAACAATAAAAGAACAATAATAATACAAGGGAAATGCAGAGTTTCCCGGGGGTAGCAAGAGTGAGCAAGATGGGTGAAGGGCTGCACGGCAGCCGGGGAATTCTCAGTAAATTCAAAGCGTTGCTAGAGCGCAACCGCCTCGGTGAGTTGATGGTCATGAACGGCCATCTGACCACGGGAGAGCTGCGTTATGCGCTGGCGCGCCAGAAGAGCACACGCCAGAATCTCGGCCATATCCTTCTTGAAGAGAATTTAATTTCCCGCTCGGACCTTTACAGCGTTCTGGCGCAACAATGGGCCTTCCGGGCACTGGCCGGGGCCACCGCCCTGATCATCGCGTTTTCCTGCATGGGTACAAAATCAGCCAAAGCCGGCAGCATCAAGGATGTTCCGGCACAAATGAGTCTGGTCAGCACGGCCAACAGCGCGTTCGCGCCTGTCTCCGCCTATCCGGCAATTTTCGGCGCGGCAGAAAAACGGTCCGGCAATCTGGACCCGTTTACAAAATGGACCACCATGTTCAACCGCTTCGAACGCGCGATGAACCAGTCATCCGGCAAGCAAGTGATCAATGACTGGAAAGCCGATCTGGAACCAATCAAGGGCCAGTCGATCCGCAACATGGCGGAGCGCGTCAATACGCTGATCAATCAGGTTGATTACGTCGAAGATAACCGCAATTACGGCCAAAGCGATTACTGGGCCACGCCGGTCGAGTTCTTCAACCGCGGCGGCGACTGCGAAGACTATGCGATTGCCAAATATGTATCGCTGCGGGCGCTGGGCGTACCCGAAGACCGTATGCGGATCGCCATCGTGCAGGACCTGCAAAAAGACATCCCGCACGCCGTACTGATCGTTTATGCCGAGGATGGCGGCGCCATGGTGCTCGATAACCAGAACAAGCGGGCACTGAATGCCGCGAGCTATGATCGCTACAAGCCGATCTTCTCGATCAACCGCACCGCGTGGTGGTTGCATACCAAACCGGACACCACCCGTCTGGCATCGGCGCAGTAACCAAGTTTCAACTGAAGACGATCGGCCCTCCCTTCAAAAAGGAGGGCCGGTTTCTTTATTAAACCCAACAAAAACAGTATGTTATAAAAACTTTGCACGATTATGAAAATAAATGTAGAGTATTGTCACTCTAAAATAAGAAAAAAGGGGCAAGCAGATGACGCCTGAAGAGTTTGACGAATTCCACGATGACGCCGCACAACCGGACACCGTCAACAACGAAGACACGACAGATGATACACCGCGCGCGCGCCTGACATTTGCGGCATCCCCCTTTCTGACTGCCGCCCGTGAAAAAGAGCTCTGGTCGCGTCGTGACAACCCGGACGCCAAAGCGGAAATCCTGACCGCGCATATCCCCCTTGGCAAACGAATTGCCCGCGAAGCTTTCCTGATGAGCCAGGGTGCAGCCTTGTCCCTTGAGGATTTTGATTCCGAGGCGTTGCTGGAAATGACCGTATCCTACGACAAATATATTGCAGACAACGAATGGGGCGCACGTTTTTCCACCTACGTTGCGCCACGGATCAAAC
>JAMHVA010000187.1:0-2368 GCA_035904625.1 Alphaproteobacteria bacterium
ATGCCGGACAGGACCTGCCACAAGATATTGCTGCGGCTTTCCTGCGGACGCAGGTTCCACGGCGCGTCGTCGCCGGGTTCGTAATAATCAGCGGGCAGTTTTCCGTGCTGCTTCAGAACCAGTTCTTCATAGGGGCCGTGCAGGCCCGGCAGGCGGGCCGGGTCTGCCTTGTTCTCACTGGCTTTGAAACGCATCAGTTCGCTCATCATGTCAGCCGCAATGTCCGCTTGTTCCAGCGCGGTGCGGTGCGCCGGGATCAGTTTGAATGTCATGCCACTCTCTATATGTTATATTATAACGATTAATGTGTTATAATATAACAATTCAGGATTGGCAATCGATCTATTCAGGCTGCCCGATAAAACGGTGCCAGCAGCGCCTCGCCGGTTTCACGTCAGACGGGTTTACATTCCATGCGGACGGTCAGCCCATGGGGGCTGGAATCTTCCAGATGGATCGGGATGCGGTGTGCGCCTGCAATCCAGGAGGCAATCGATAATCCCAGACCGCTGCCGGTTTGGCCGGTTTTGTCAAAACGCACGAACCGGTCGAAGGCGGCCTTTTTCTGCTCCTCCGTCAGGCCCGGTCCGTTATCGCGAATAATCAGGGTGCCTGCCGGCGTCAGCGAGACATGAATATGTCCTCCCGCCGGGGTGTACTTGATCGCGTTGTCGATAAAATTGCGCAGCAAAATCATCAGGGAATCGGCATGACCGTTCACGACCACAGGGCTGGCGATATCGGTATCGATGCTCAGATTGCGCGATCTGGCGACGTTGTCCAGATCGGAAACAATGTCGATCAGGCATTCCGAAAGATTCGTTCTGGCAAGCGGCAGTCGTTCATTTTGCAACCTTGCCAGCGATAGAAGCTGGTCGATCAGGTGTGCGGCTCGTTCAATCGCGGCCCCTAGATTTTCAAGACCGTCTTTCAACTGCGGATTGTCGGATGATTTTTTCAGCAAGACCTGTGTCTGGGTTTTCATCGCGGCCAGCGGCGTGCGTAATTCATGTGCCGCGTGATCGGTGAATTCCCGTTCCCTGATGAAGCTGTCATGAATGCGCGCCAGAAGCCGGTTCATGGCGTGGGCCAGCGGCAGGGCCTCCTTTGGCACCGTGTCGGTGGTGATCGGGGTCAGATCGTCGGAATGGCGTTTATCGACATCCGCCGAAAGGCGCATCAGGGGTTGCAGACTTTTCCCGGCGGCCAGCCATATCAGCGTCAGTATGACGGGAAGGAAGATGAAGGCCGGGATCAAGAGGCTCAGCATCAGCTGGTTGATCAGTTCATAGCGAATGGCATAGCGCTGCGAAATTTCAACCGTAATGTCTCTTTCCGGGTCATGGTGCACGAAAAAACGCCATGGCTTTCCTGACAGTTCCTGATTTGAAAACCCTTCCGGGGCACGGAAATTACCGAAATCCCTGGCGCGCAGAGATTCCAGTATAAGAACGTCCTTATGCCACAGGCGGTATCCGGTCTTGCGTTCATACCGGTGCTGCATCTCGAGCGAGTCATTACGATCCTCACGCAGGTGTGCATTCCCGCTTTTGATATCGTCTTCGACCAGATCAATTAAAACATGAGCGGTATGGGCCATTTGCGCGTCATAGACTTCGGCAATCTCATGCCACGAAAAAAGAAATGACATCAAGGATATGAGCAAACCCGATATGAGAACCGGGATCGTGATGGCCACCAGCAGGCGGCGGCGCAGCGAAGGAACTTTTTCCGTCATGATATGATCATATACCCCACGCCGCGAATGGTTTTAATCAGATCGCGCCCCAGTTTTCGCCGCAGGCCGGCGATATGGACTTCGATCGTGTTGCTTTCGATATCGCCGGATGCCCAGTCATAAATGCGTTCTTCGATCGAATTTTTGCTGACAGGGCGGCCTTGATTGTGGATCAGGACGTCGAATATGGCGCGTTCCCGTGCCGACAGGATGACGGGTGCGCCTGCTTTCTCCAGCTTTCCGGTTGCGGGTTCGAATACGATATCGGCAATTTCGATCACGGGTTCGGCATGACCGCCCGCGCGCCGCATCAGTGCTGCGCACCGGGCCAGCAATTCATCGAGGTCAAAGGGTTTGACAAGGTAATCGTCGGCACCCTTGTTCAGGCCCTCGACGCGGTGACGGATCGCATCGCGCGCGGTCAGCAGCAGGACGGGAATCTGGTTTTTCTGTTTCCGCAGGGAAGACAGCAAATCCAGTCCCGATATTCCCGGCAGATTGATATCCAGCACGATCAGGCCATAGGCCGTCGTTGCCAGCGCATCCTGCGCTTCCTCGCCGGAGCATACCCAGTCAACGGCGAAGCTTTCCTTCAGACCTTCGGCTGTGGCCTTGCCCAGATTCTTATCG
>JAMHVA010000188.1:0-2239 GCA_035904625.1 Alphaproteobacteria bacterium
CCCATACGCCCAAAGACCCCAGTGCTTCGGCGAGATCATAGAATTTCGCCTTGAGCACTTTGTCTTTCCATTTGCTTTCGGCGTATTTGATATCGACGCCGTAAGCGGAAGTGTCCTGTGAAATCACGAGGATTTCTTTTACGCCTGCCTTCACCAGGTTTTCCGCTTCGTACATGATGTGGTTGGCCGGACGGCTGACAAGGTCGCCACGTAGGCTTGGGATGATGCAGAAGGTGCAACGGTTGTTGCAGCCCTCGGAAATTTTTAAGTACGCATAATGGCGCGGGGTCAGGCGCAGACCCTCGGGCGGCACCAGATCAACGAACGGGTCATGCACAGGCGGCACGACATCATGAACAGCGTTGACCACCTGTTCGTATTGTTGCGGGCCGGTGACGGCCAGTACCTTGGAGTGTACGGATGTAATCTGTTCGGGTTCGGCACCCATGCAGCCAGTGACGATCACCTTGCCGTTGGATTCAATCGCTTCGCCAATCGCCTCAAGAGACTCTGTCTTGGCGGAATCAAGGAAGCCGCAGGTGTTGACGATAACAACGTCAGCACCGTCATAACTGCCTGAAATCTCATACCCTTCAGAGCGCAACTGAGAGAGGATACGTTCGGAATCAACCAGTGCCTTGGGACAGCCGAGGCTGACCATACCCACTTTCGGGGTTTTGACGGTTTTCTTGGCATTCACGTTGCTGGCGCTCATTTCGGGTTCCTTTTCGGCGGTTTTTATAACCTGAAAAGGCCGAAAAAGCGAGTTTTTTCATAACTTACGAGGATATCTGAAAGTTAATGCAGACCGGGTGAGGTCGCGCCGGGAAATGCGGACGAATGGCGGCGGCAATCGCTTCGGCATCCTGGCAGGCGCGGGCGATCCGTTCGGCCTGTTCATCGGCGGGTACGGAACGGGTATCAAAATATGTGGAAAGCTGCCCGACTTTACGCCATGCCTCGTAATAGTTTTCAGTCAGCGTGGCCTGCTGTTCCAGCTTGTAGGCGGTAAAGGGCTTTCCCGGCTCTATTGTGACGGAATAATCTTTCTCCGCGCCTGTATGTGAAATGCGGTTTTGATATTGGCCGACATGCGTAAGCTCGTGGATGAGCAATTTGCGATTGGGATACCCCTTGTACCCGTCTTTTGCCGCTTCCTGCTGGTCGGAATCCTTGATTTCATGGAGGTAAATGAAATGATGTTGTGCGGTTCCGGCGCGAGGGTTTCCACCTAGCCATTCGTGCCACACTGTATCCAGTGTCTTGCGCTCGAAAACGCGAACAGACGCATAGTCGATCTTGTCGCCCAGAATGGGACGTGCGAGCTCAATCTCGTCGCTCGTCAGACCCCGGGCCGTGGGGTCGATCCATGAGAGGATCTGCGTCAGGATTCCTGTCGATTGGTCCGACATATGCAGACCGGCGGCCAGCCAGAATGCGATCAGCGCTTTTTGGGCCTTGTTGTTGTCCATCGCCAAGCCCTAGCATAAGCGGCGTATGTCACGCAAATTTCAGGACGTTCCCAGCAGGTTCTTCGGTGGCGTAAAGGGGGCGGGGCACAGACTGTCCCGGACGATAGGGAAAAAGGGCTTTAATTGCTGTTCGTAAGGGGCCATTTCCTCGCAACGTGCCTGTAGCCAGTCGTAACCATGAGGATTGGTCCGGTAAATGAATGTATTGGCCCCCATGGATGTGGTCTGACGGGTGAATTCGTCACGAAGGCCAAAGTAATCAGCCATAACCTCGGCTTGCTGCTCAAGATTCATTTTGCTGTAGGGGGCATCAGGTGTCAGCGAGTACATGTAAGTCGCACGATAATTGAATGCGCTTCGGACATAGGCCCGCAAAGCCTGTTCCGGAACATTCATTCCGCGCTGATGTTGGGCGACATGCGTCATTTCATGTATGAAAATACGGCGGCTATAGATATCGTCGGGCTGCGCGAAATTTCTCCGGCGTTGCGTCGCATCGCTCATGTAGATATTGCCGTTCGGTGTCACGGCGTCATAGTCGTGGCCAAAGATCCCCATCCAGGCACGGTTGAAAATTTTTACGTCTCTGTAGCGGATTCGGTGCCCGAAATAGGACTCAGCCAGCATTATTTCATCGGCGGTCAGGTGACGGCAGCCGGGATCGATCTCGCATAGAAGATTAGGACCGTCTTCGCGGTCAAAATATTGATAGCCGACCCATTCAAGATGAGCAGCCGCCCCGGCGAACGCAAGCGAGAGAAGGGATG
>JAMHVA010000189.1:0-5991 GCA_035904625.1 Alphaproteobacteria bacterium
GGAATATCGCGTTGCCTCGGCGACTTTCCTGACCACACTGGTTGACTTTGAGTTTGCCGGTGAAATGAAGCTGTTCATGGATGAAAACCAGATGAAGCTGATGGACCGTGACATGGAAGATCGCGGCTTCCTGTCCGCCGAAGCCCTGAAGAAGACATTTTCCCTGTTGCGCGCGAACGACCTGATCTGGTCCTTCGTTATTAACAATTATCTGATGGGCCGCGAACCCTTCCCGTTCGACCTGCTGTACTGGAACGACGATTCCACCAACATGCCTGCCGCCATGCACAGCTTTTACCTGCGCAAGCTATACGGCGACAACGCGTTGATCACACGCAAGAACATCACGATGAGGGGCACGCCGATTGATGTGCGTAAAATCGAGACCCCCTGTTATTTCCTCTCCACCCGCGAAGATCATATCGCGCCGTGGAAAGCCACCTACGCCACGACACAGTTGGTCAAGGGACCTCATACATTTGTCCTCTCGGCATCGGGCCACGTCGCCGGTGTCGTCAACCCGCCCGATAAAAACAAATATTGCTACTGGGTTGCCAATGACACACCGGCGCAGAGCGACGAATGGCTGAAGGTCGCCACGCAGACCGACGGGTCATGGTGGCCCCACCATGCCCAATGGCTGGAGGAATTCGGCAATGGCAGCGTCCCCGCCCGGCAGATCGACAGCTTCATCGAAGAAGCTCCGGGCCAGTACGTCAAAATGAAGGCGCCAACGGGTTAATGCCCTTCGATATTTACGAAGCGCACAGGCCCCGTACGCGCTGTCCCTGAAATAAAAAACAGCACCCCTAAGGGTGCTGTTTCTCTACTCTCAGGAGCAAGAAACGCTTACGGTCTCGGTGCCGGTGCTGCCGGTACTGCGGCGGGCTTCGCAAAGCCATCAGCCTCGTCTTTTTTGACTACAGTCTCTGTCGAGACTTGCGGTTTTGTCATTTTATTCACTCCTCTTTTGTTTGTGTTTTCGACATCATCAGGGTACGAACGTATCGAAACGGGGTAAAGCATAAATCGAGCATGATACCCGGAAAAGTTATTTGACATAGATATGAACCATTCTTTCAACCCACTGTCTTGAAACGAATTAATCTTCATGAACAGGACGCCCCTGTGGATAACTTCACAGTCTGTCCAGCTCTGCTTATAATAAAGTAGCGGAGATTATGATGAACGATCGTACGGACGGCCTGACCACCCTCTTCATTTTGCAAAACCCGAAAGCCGTTTGGCAGCTCAGGATTGTGCTGGTTATGTGCGCCGTTTGCGCTTCTATAGCCGCCCGCACGTTACTGGATGCCCCCATGATCTTTTCATTGCTGCTGGGCGGTTTTTTCCTGCTGCCCCTGACCGCGATCAAGGGCGTCATCAAGAATTCAGAACAAGCACGACAAGCCTATGAAGCGGGCAATGAATTTCAGGGCACAGCGACATGGACAGGTGAATCATGGAGCGACTCTGTCACATGGACCGCCAACATGGACCTGAACGATGGCGGCCAGTGGCGTGTCACAATCGCACGCGGATACGACACGGACAAAGCGCTGAAATATCCCGGTATGGATGGTCAGAAGACATCTGTCACGGCGTGGATACATCCTGAAAGCCTGGAGCCCCGATTCATGCAGGTCGGTGAATATTTCCTGTGCATCGACAGCGTCACAAAGATTCTTCCACGCCTGAGAACGGCCCCGGAATAAAAAACGCCCCGGAGTGAGCCGGAGCGTTTTCTTATTTTTCGGGAGGAGGATCCCTCCTCTAGTACCGTCGCCAAACCAATTATTGTTTGTATTAACGCTTCGCCCATTGTTTGGAGCGGCGTGCTTTGTGCAGACCGATTTTCTTACGCTCGACAACACGGCTGTCGCGTGTGAGCATCCCGGCTTTCTTCAGCGCTGAACGCAGTTCAGGTTCGAAGTTTTGCAGAGCACGGGAAATACCATGACGAACCGCACCGGCCTGACCAGAGAGACCGCCACCGGCAACCGTGCACATAACATCGAATGCGCCGACGCGGTTTACGATCAGGAACGGCTGGTTCAGGATCAGGCGTTGTGTGTGGCGTGCGAAGTACACAGACTGATCGCGACCGTTAACAACGACTTTACCTGTACCCGGCTTCAGCCATACGCGGGCAACAGCGTCTTTACGACGGCCTGTTGCATAGGCACGGCCCAGCTTGTCGACCTTTTTCTCACGCGGTGCGTCTTCTTTCACAGCGCCGGCAGCGCTCAGTGCGTCACCCATTGTGTTTTTAACAGCAACCTGTGCGAGATCCTGCAAGGAACCGGCTTCGGCCTTTTCTGTTTTCTTTCTCGGAGCCATGGTTAGATACCTTTCAGCTTGTTCTTGGTGTTCATGCTGCCAACATCCAGAACTTCCGGATTTTGTGCCGCGTGCGGATGCTCGGAACCGGCATAAACGCGCAGGTTGGACATTTGCTGACGTGCCAGCGGACGATGCTTCGGCATCATGCGCTCAATGGCTTTCTCAACGACGCGTTCAGGATGATCGCCATCCAGAATCTGACCCCATGTGCGGGATTTGATGCCGCCGGGATAGCCCGTGTGCCAGTAGAACAGGCTTTGCTCTTTTTTACGACCTGTGATGCCCACTTTGTCGGCGTTGATGATGATGACGTTATCACCGCAATCAACGTTCGGGGTATAGTGAGGCAGATGCTTGCCGCGCAGACGCATGGCGACGATACCAGCCAGACGACCGAGAACAACATCCTCGGCATCGATCAGTACCCACTTTTTCTCCACCTCTGCAGGCTTGATATAATAGGATTTCATTGTTTTTCACCTTGTTTTCAGGCCCTTTCCCGTACAGGGAAACAGCCTCTCTTTTTTGAGAACGCTGTGTTATGCCGCGACGCATGCACCAAGTCAACAAAAAATCACATAAAAACAGAAGATTAGTAAGGAGGTATAATAATACCTCACATCAAATCTACCTTAACTTATTGTATCTGTTGATAGTTTTTTGCACCGCAGCTTGTTTAGAAAACTCATCGCCTATAGTCTTGTCCCATCAACAGGGATGGATTCCATGAACAAATCAAAAAACGCGCTGAAATTCGAAACACTGGCCGTGCATAGCGGCACCGCACCGGACCCCATCACAGGAGCCAGCAGCCCCGCCATTCACCAGTCGTCGTCGTTCGTTTTCCGCGATACCCAGCACGCGGCCAATGTCTTCGCCCTGAAAGAGCCGGGCTTCATCTATTCCCGCGCCACCAACCCGACCGTCGGCCATCTGGAAGAAAAAATCGCAGCCCTTGAAGGCGGTACCGGCGCGACCTGCACGTCATCCGGCCTTGCCACCAACCTTCTCGCTTTCAGCGCGCTGATGAATTCCGGCGATGAATTTGTCGCCTCGCAGAAACTTTATGGCGGCACCGCCGGACAATTCCGCGATACATTCACTCGCTCGTTCGGCTGGACATGCCATTCGGCGAACCCTGACAGCCCGGACGACTTCAAACGCAAGATCACGGAGAAGACAAAGCTGATCTTCATCGAAAGCCTGTCCAACCCGCAGGGCGTCATCCCCGATCTGGAAGCCTATGGCAAGATCGCCAGCGATGCGGGTATTCCGCTGATCGTCGATAATACCGTCGCAACGCCATATCTGTGCCAGCCGTTTGACTACGGCGCAAATATCATCGTTCACTCGACCACCAAATATTTCAGCGGCCATGGCCAGTCAATGGGCGGCGCCGTTGTTGATGGCGGTAATTTCGACTGGATGAAGCACGCCCAAAAATATCAGCAGCTGACGACAGAAGTATCAGGCTATCGCGGCACGATCTTCGCCCGCGACTTCGCCGCTGCACCGCTGGCCATGTACAACCATGCCGTCGGCCTGCGCGATCTGGGCATGAACCAGCAGCCGATGAATGCCTATCTGACGATGCTGGGGATGGAGACGCTCCATCTGCGCATGCGTCAGCATTCAGAGAACGCGCTAAAAGTTGCCGAGTATCTTACAAAACACGAAGCCGTCAGCTGGGTCAGCTTTGCGGGCTTGCCCTCCAGCCCCTATTACAAGAACGCGCAAAAATACATGCGTCAGGGGTGGGCCAGTTCGCTCTTCACCTTCGGCCTGAAGGGTGGATATAACGCCGGCATCGCGCTGGTCGAGAACACACGCCTTTTCCGTCACCTCGCTAACATCGGCGATACGCACAGCCTGATCATTCACCCGGCATCGACCACGCACGCGCAATTGACCGACGAGCAGAAAATTGCTGCCGGTTGCGGCCCTGACGTCATTCGCGTCTCGGTGGGAATTGAAGCGCCGGAAGATTTAATGGCTGATCTCGATCAGGCCTTAAATGTCGCGAAAGCCAAGGCGGCATAAGACCGCCGCCGTTCCATCACATGACCGGTGCGGCCATCGCAGGCGCTGGCTTGGCCGCTGGCGTGCTCGCAGGTGCAGGCTCAACGCCTTTGATCCACTTCTCAGCCGCCTGCATGTAATCATTCGCATACTGGCGAAGAAAATCCCCACGCGAGCCTTCTGCCGCATCAAACGCACCACCGCGCGTCAGTGAACTGACCGTGTCATAGACAGCCTTGGGATCATTCTGCTGCAGCCCTTCAAGTTCAGCCGGGGAGCCGATTTTTCCCCGCCCCATAAGATCGGACGCCACCAGATCGCGAAAATCCTGCGCGGCGGCATGCATCTTGATGGCGCTTTTTTCTTGAGCCTCTCCACCGGGCTTATCAGGTAATGCCGGACTGGTGGCATGATCGGGATGAATGAGAGATGATAATTTTCGTGTATCGCGCATGGCGTCTTCAACAGCCGGATTGTTGCCATTATAGGATTTGTTGTCGGCGATATTCTCCCCACCCAGCGCATTGCCCGCCCCATACCGGCTGTGCATATGGCCCGCCTCGTGCTCGGCGATTTCAAAATAATATGCCGCCGCATTACCGGGCGGCTCCATCTTCAGATGCTCAGGCTTAACCCCGGCCATCTCGGCAAAAATTTCGCGCAGTGTAAGATCCGGCTTATGAAGACGGATTTCTGACGGCTTCGCCGGATCGTCATGGACCTCTGCCGTGGCAATATTCGGATTGCCATCCTGCTTCAGGACGACAGAATACGGAACGCCTTTCGGAGCGGTCGAGGCCACCCCGTCCTTAAAAGCTTGTATGTTTTCAGCCTGTCTTTTCTGGTCTGTATCGGCCACCAGCCCAATCCCCCCGTATTTCGATAGGACTGGCTCTTATTATACTGGAAAAGCACGAAAGGACCGTTAATGCGAAGGCCCCGCTAACGAATTGATCGGAATGGATATTTGGCGGTTGGTCAGCGATAACGCAGGATTTCGGTGCCAACCGTCCCCTCGGGATAAACATCCAGCTTCTCGACCCGCACCATGACGCATTCCACCCGGCTATCAGACAGCGCGTAACCCGCCAGATGTTCCGCCATGGTTTCCACCAGTTCAAAATGCTGTTTCGGCAGGTCGCGAATAGCGGCAACCATGCCTTCATATGACAGGGTATCCTCAATACGGTCGCGCAGGATCTCGTAACTTTTCAATGTGATATCGACCGATACACGGATGGCTTGCGGTGCTTCGTGCTCGCGCGGATAAATGCCGATCCGTGCCTGCGTGACGAAGTCACGGATCAGTATCCGGGTTTTGTTTCCCGTCGTCATATGAAGATACCCTCTTTTATTGACAATCGCCGGTTACGCGCGCTGACCCGCTTACTGGTATTTCAGAAAACCGTCATTTTGCTGCTGCTGCGCACGCTCCTTCTCATATAGAGAACGGCGAATGCGGTCAAACACATTGCTGGGGCGACCATTACGGTCATAAAGGGTCAGAAATCCTTCTTCAGCCGGATCACTGAGCGCGGTCCCGATGATCAGCCTGCGTTTTCCCTTGCTGTCCATCATGACGATCTCGGGCGCGTTGTTGCTGCCGCGACCATTCAGCTTGAGCAGCAT
>JAMHVA010000190.1:0-2257 GCA_035904625.1 Alphaproteobacteria bacterium
TTAACAGGCTTGTTTTCAATATTGTTGATCAGCTTCCTCTGGTTCGGCGTCGGTGTCAGTTCCTCGCCATCAGGCAGCTTGATCTGGTTGCCGGAAAAGCGCGGCAGACGCTGCTTCAGTTGTACCAGCAACTGTGCCTTGGACAGGACGGGCGTCACAGCGCCGTTGGCCTTTTGCTGCTCGGCACCGCTTTGTTCATTAAAATCGCCTGTTCTTTCTGTTCTCCCGCGACGGGGTTTGCCCTGATCTGCCATTTTTTTACTTTCTTTCTTTAAGGTTACGCCTTGTGTATTGCCATAATTTCTAGGGACGCTATAGTAGTCCGGCTTTAAGTACAAACTTTTTTAGCAGGCCACCCGAAAATATTTCCCATGCAGCGCACAACCAGCCCGGACAACGCCATTTCACCCTTTCCCCTCCAGCAGGAGGCGTCTGTCTGGTTCAAAACCCTGCGTAATACTATATGTGCCGAGTTTGAACGGCTGGAGGATGAACTGTCGGGCACCCAGTTGAAGGACCAGCCCGCCGGACGCTTCGAGCGCAAGCTGTGGAACCGCGATGATGCCGGAAAACCGGGGGGCGGCGGCGAAATGTCGATCATGCGGGGCCGCGTGTTCGAAAAGGTCGGCGTCAATATTTCCACCGTGTTCGGCGAGTTCAGCGACGATTTCCGCAAGCAGATCCCGGGCGCCGCCGAAAATGACGGGCAATTCTGGGCCAGCGGCATTTCGCTGGTGGCGCATATGCAATCGCCCCTTGTCCCGGCCATCCACATGAACACACGCATGAGTGTAACATCCAAGAGCTGGTTTGGCGGCGGCACGGATTTGAACCCGATGTTTCCGGATGAACAAGATACCGCTGACTTCCATGCGGCGTTGAAGGCTTGTTGTGACCGCCATCCACCGCGTTCCTATCAGGAATACAAGGAATGGTGCGACCGTTACTTCTTCATCCCGCACCGGGGCGAGGCCCGCGGCGTCGGCGGCATTTTCTACGATTATCTGGATAGCGGCGACAAAAACGCCGATTTTGCGTTTACGCAGGATGTCGGGAAAACCTTCATCGACATTTATCCGCAACTGGTGCGGCGTCACATGAACAAGGACTGGACCGATGAACAACGCGAACATCAGCTGGTGAAGCGCGGGCGCTACGCCGAGTTCAATCTGGTTTACGACCGCGGCACACAGTTCGGCCTGAAGACAGGAGGCAATACCGAAGCCATCCTGATGTCGCTGCCGCCGGAAGCCAAGTGGCCTTAAGCCCGGCTGATCGAAAGCTTATCCAGTATCGTTTTCAGGAAATCGTCACGCAGCGCGCTGTCGGCCTCAAAAATAGCGGCGGGATAACCCTGATCATCATGGACCAGTCTGCCGAAATCCGCTAATTGGTCATCGCAGATAACGCGCAGTGCTGACGGGCGGAACCGGTCAGCATGCAGGATCGTCAGGATCACACAGGGATCATGAAAGCGAAACACCGGTTCCGGCGCGAAATAGCGCGCATGCGCCACCATCAGGGCGCAGGATGTTTTGCCGATATCGGTTGAAGAGCGCAGGGACTCAAGCGCATCCAGTTCCATGACAATCGGCCATGTCACATTCATCGGCACAAACCGCACGGGAACATCCTGCGTAGAACAACAGGCAAGAACATTGTCAACCGCATACGGATCGCACACGATGTTGAAATCGGCACCCGGCATCTGTTGCCACAAATCGTCCATCTTGCCGCCCATCATCGTGACCGTCGCAATGACGCTGGAAAGATCGCTTCCCAGTTCGTTGCATACGGCAGAGAAATTAGTTGCCGGCCCCAGAATGATATAATCGACAGGCCCCCGTCTTTGAGCTGCCGCACGGATATGCGCCGCCATATCAGAGGGTGTCAGCAATTGTGCCTGACGCGGCGCGCGCGGCAATTCCAGATTGCAAAGCCCGTTCCCGGCCTTGCCATGGCGCGGCAGAACGATATCAGTAAACCCCTTGTGCGTACGTGAAGGCGATGACGTTCCCTGCCAAAGCGCAATATCATTACGACCGGCCAGCGCCAGCACACGCGCGGAGTTCTCGGACACATTTTGAATGATCGTATTACCGTACGACGTTATGACCGCCGACAGATCCATGCCCAGCGCCAAAGCCAGCCAGATCGACAAGGCATCATCGCGCCCTGTATCGCAGTCAATC
Source organism: Alphaproteobacteria bacterium (assembly GCA_035904625.1). Taxonomy (GTDB): domain Bacteria; phylum Pseudomonadota; class Alphaproteobacteria; order Micavibrionales; family Micavibrionaceae; genus Micavibrio_C. The sequence continues at coordinate 2,193 of JAMHVA010000190.1, forward strand.
ATCATTTGTCGCGATGTCATATTGGTATGACGTTAGATCACGGGAGTTGCTGTTGCAGGATCATC
>JAMHVA010000191.1:0-7060 GCA_035904625.1 Alphaproteobacteria bacterium
CGTCACCGGCCTTAAGCGAAGAAGAGCGCAACAAGATCGGAACACTGGCCGCCGACATGGTGCGCAATATGGGCTACCGTGGCGCGGGTACCATCGAATTCCTGTACGAAAACGGCCAGTTCTTCTTCATGGAAATGAACACACGTATTCAGGTGGAGCACCCGGTCACGGAAATGCTGACCGGTATCGACCTGATCGCCGAACAAATCCGCGTTGCCGCCGGTGAAGAGTTGAGCGTCAAGAAAGATCTGATCCGCTTCCGCGGTCATGCGATCGAAGTGCGTATCAACGCCGAGGACCCGGATACCTTTATCCCCTGCCCCGGCACGATCAAGCAATTCCACGCGCCGGGGGGCTTAGGCGTGCGTTTTGATTCCGCCATCTACGGCGGCTATACGATCCCGCCCTATTACGACTCGATGATCGGCAAGCTGATCGTTCATGGCCGCAACCGCGAGGAATGCATCCGCCGCCTACGCCGTGCGATTGTCGAAACCGTCGTCGAAGGCGTCAAAACCACATTGCCGCTGCATCTGTGGATTCTCGATCAACCCGATTTCCAGAGCGGGGACTACACGATTCACTGGCTCGAGAAAAAGCTCGCCGAGCGCGGATAAGGGCGATCCACCGAAAGGGTATCATCATGAAAATCGGAATTGTTGGCTGCGGGAATGTCGGATCAGCCAGTGCGTATGCCTGCGCCCTGCGCGGCGTCGGAACATCGCTGACGCTGATTGACCACAATCATGCACTGGCCGTCGCACAGGCCGAAGATATTCTGCATGCGACACCGTTTGCAAAATCGATGCCGGTCAGCGCCGGCACCTATGACGATCTGGATGGTGCCGGCATTGTCATGATATCGGCGGGCGTTAATCAGAAACCCGGTGAAACACGGCTTGATCTGCTGAAACGCAATGCCGACATTTTTGCCACCATCATTCCCGAGATCATCAGGGCCGCCCCCGGCTGCATCCTGCTGATTGCCAGCAATCCGGTCGATGTGATGACGCACTGGTCGGTCAAAATGGCTGTGAAACACGGCTTCGCTCCGGAGCGGATTATCGGATCCGGTACCATTCTGGATACCGCCCGCTTCCGCACGCTGATCGCGCGGCAGGCGCAGGTATCCAGCCATTCCGTACACGCCCATGTGATCGGCGAACATGGCGATTCGGAAGTGCTGCACTGGTCAAAAGCACACATCGCCAGCAACAATATCGATGATTTCGGTGCCCAGACCGGACGTGTTTTCACACCGGAGATTCGCGCCGAAATTGATCAGTCCGTGCGTCGCGCCGCTTACCGCATCATTCAGGGCAAGGGCGCCACATGGTATGGAATCGGTGCCGGGATGGCACGGATTGCCCGCGCCATCACCGAGAATGAAAACGCCATCCTGACATGCTGCGCGCCCGTTCAGAGCATCGTCGGGGTCGATGACGTCACATTATCCCTGCCGCGTATCATTGCCGCACAGGGGATCGTCAGCACCCTGATGCCATCGCTGTCGGAGACCGAAGGGCAGCAATTACAAAAAAGCGCGACGATCCTTAAAAGCGCGATCAACGATCTTCCTTCTCTCTGACAAAGGCTTGCGGATGTCAGACGATCTCACACCGGAAGACGTCCTGAATGCCTATGCCATGGGACTGTTTCCCATGGCCGAATCGCGTGACGACGATGAATTCTGGTGGTTCGACCCGCCGCGTCGCGGGCAACTGGATATCGCCAGCCTTCATATCCCTGACAAGCTGCGCCGGTCTGTTCTCAAACATCCCTATGAAATCCGGGTCGATACAGCCTTCGCCGACGTGATTGATGCCTGCGCTGAAACCCGGAAAGTCCAGGCCGAAACATGGATCAACAAACCGATCCGGGATATTTTTGTGACGCTTCATCAGATGGGATTCACCCACTCGGTCGAGGCCTGGCAGGACGGCAAGCTGGTCGGTGGGCTGTACGGGCTGGCGCTGGGCGGCGTGTTCTGCGGTGAGAGCATGTTTTCCCGCGCGACGGACGCCAGCAAGATATGTCTGGTCCATTTGTGCGCGCGACTGTGGAAGGCCGGGTTCACGGTTCTGGACACGCAGTTCGTCAACGACCACCTGACGCAATTCGGCTGTTACGAGATCACGAAAGAGCAATATAAGGAGCGTCTGGCCACAGCCCTGCGCCTTGCACCGTCCTTTCATATACCTGAAGAACGGCAGATTTCAGCGCTTTTTCTGGTAGATGATTATATAAAAAACCGTCACAAAGCGTAATAAAGTTACGTTTTCAACAAAAAAAGTGCCTTTTTGTTGCCACACCCGTTGACGCTTAGTTAATGAAATGCTAAGTTAAACTTAACAATCTAATAATAATAGGATTTGAACAGGTGATCATTCTCGCACCCGGAGCACTGAACGAAGCTTTCTCGGCACCGCCCGCGGCCCCGGCCAAGAGCAGTCCGTCGCGTGATTCGCGTTTCAGTGCGTGGCTGAAAACCGCCGATCCGACAACGCCGACGGCCAATACGCGCGGCAACAGTGACAATAGCTATCGTAACCGCATCCGGTTTGAATAGCCTGTACCCAGCCTAATCGCCCAAATCCTCGACCTGTTCTTCCAGACGTTCTTCCGTGGCATTCGCGTCTTTGGCTTTTTCTTCTTCCACCTTGCGGCGCTCGGCTTCGGCTTCTTCGGTTTTCTTCTCCAGGCAATCCAGAACCCAGACGTCGTAAATCGGGTGATCCATCGCGGACAGCGCCGGTGAAGATGCAAACATCCAGCCGCTGAAGACCCATTTTGAATCTTTCTCAGACGTCATTTCCCAGATCTGGAGGAACGCTGCCGACTCGGGCTGTTCAATCGGCGGGGCCTTGCGGCAGGCCTGTACCTTGATATAAAGCGGGCCGTATTTCACGGTGCTGCCGACGCGGGCTTCGAAAGTCAGCGTCCGACCCGTGATCTTGTCGATAGATTGCAGTTTGATGACCGGCAAATCCTGCATGACCGCATAAGCAGGAGACGCCCCCGACAGGCACCCCCATCCGGCGATCAGCGCACATGATAGAATGAGATTACGGATGCGCATCATTGTTCGCAGGCGCAGATCCCGGCGACGCCGACGGCGGTTCTTTTTTGTCATCCTGCATGCTGAAAATGAACTGGCCCAGCAGCTGTTCAAGGTTCTGCGGCGCTTGCGTGAATTCAATCTTGCCGCCCGGCTTGATCATGTCTTCATCGGCGCCCGGTTCCAGCGCGAGATAGCGCCCGCCCAGCAGGCTTTCGCTGCTGATCAGGGCGGCCGTATCCAGCGGCAGCTTCACGGCGTTATCAACGCTCATACGTACCTTTGCCAGATAGGTATCAGGATCGAGCGCAACCCCGACAACACTGCCGACCTTGACGCCGCTGATCAGAACGTCATCGCCCACGCCCAGTCCGCCGATGCCGGAGAAGTTGGCCGTTACTTCGTACCCGCTAACCTGACCGATATCCGCCGTCTTGATGCTGAACATCAGGAAGCAGATCGCAATCACGATCACAAGGGCACCAAGGGCGGTTTCAATGACACTGCGTTTCATACTGAAAAGGGTCCTTTTTCGATCGGGGTGATTATTGCGGCGGGGTCCAGGCTTCGTAGTCGCCGGTGGCCTTGTGGCGGCGGCCACCGGACAGGATATGTCCCGGCGGGCGGTAAGCCTGTGCCGTGCCAGTCAGATTCGGCTGGTGCGGCTTTTGCCATTCACGGCGGTGGGTTTGCGCCTGACCGCTCGGGATCGCATCCGTCTGGTAATGCAACCAGCCATGCCATTCCGGCGGTACGTTGGTGGCCTCGGTGCTGGTCTTATAACGCACATAACGGCGCGGGCGTTTGGTGCCGGGGCGCGGCTTGGCTTCGTAATACTGGTTTCCGGCCTGATCGGTGCCGATATAGCGCGCACCTGTCCAGATACGAACCCAACCCATATGCACCGGGGACAAAACCCCGAGAAAGCTGAAAAAACCCATAAGCGAATATTCCTGTCTGGCGTGTCGAGACCGCCTTCATGGATGGCTGAAAATCATGGAAAAATCAAGCGTAAACAGGATATTGCCGGGGCCATGACGGCTTGCACGCGGTATTTCCAGCCCCCTCCGCTATGCGTTTCATGCACCGGGAAGGATCTGCTATGATTCCCCCCACAGGCCGCCCACAAACAAAGATAAGATTATGACCAAACACAGCAGCACCCCGTCCCCCCGCGAATCCGGCAATGTGATGATCTATATTTTCCTCGCGATTGCGATGTTCGCGGCCCTGAGCTTTGCCGTGGCCAACATCATGAAATCGGGCACCGGCGATCCCAACCGGGAAGTCATGCAGCTGCAATCCACCGACCTGATCCAGTATGCCGACGCCCTGAAGCGCGGTGTCCAGAGCATGAAAATCCGCAGTCTGGAGGACAACCAGATCAGTTTCGAGGTCAATACCCTGACCGGATATACACCGCATCCGTCATGCAGCGATGATTCGTGCCGCCTGTTCCGTCCGAACGGCGGCGGCATTTCCTATGTCCCGCCGCCGGAAGACTGGCTGGATCAGGCCCATATCGCCCAGCCCCTTTCGGGGCAATGGTATTTTCCGACCGGCGTCTGTGTTCAGGATGTCGGGATGGGCAGCACCGGATGCGAAAGCGATACCGAAGACAATGAAGAGCTGATCGCTGTTCTTCCCTATATCCGCCGTGACCTCTGCATCCAGATCAATGACCGGCTGGGGATTGCCAATCCCGGCGGCGAACCGCCGCAGGCCATCGGTCCGGCATGGCCGGTGGGCAACCCCAAATTCAGGGGAACCTATACCGAGGAAGCCATCATCGCCCGCAGCGGCCAGATGGCCGGATGCCTGCGCGGCAGCGGCACCCCGCCCAGCAACAGCTATTTCTTCTATCGCGTGTTGTTATCTCGCTAAAGGCTTCTAAGCCGGCTCGACACCGCTCACAGCGCGCCGGCGGCGGCGGTTCGTCGCCATGACCTGCGCCCTTGATTCATCAAGAGCCGCACTTTCGAACGTGAATTGCAGATTGCCAACCGTCAGCTGATCATCGCGCGCCGGATTGTCATTCGCCGCCTCGACGAATTCGACCGTCACCTTGCCGCCGTGTTGCAACCGTCCAAACAGGATTTCCGGCGCCAGCGTCTTGCGGATATGTTCGGTAATCGCGCGGTTGACCGGACGGGCATTGAACTTGGGATCGAACCCGGCCTTGGCCATGTAGGCCAGCACCGGCGGCGTGGGCACAAGCTCGATTTTCTTCTGCTTCAACTGTTCCGCAAGGCCACGCAAAAACTTGCTCACAACTCTCTCGATGATTTCCGGCGTCAACGCTTTGAACTGCACGGTCGCATCGATACGGTTCCAGAATTCCGGACGGAAAAGATTTTTGTATTCTTCGCTTTCCGTTGCATCGGCCTTGCCGGTGAACCCGATCGGCGCCTTCTTGATCACTGAGGCACCCGCATTCGTCGTCATGATGATGATCGTATTTTCAAAATTGACCGTGCGGCCCTGCCCGTCGGTCATGCGGCCATCATCCAGCGTTTGCAGCAGAACGTTGAATACATCGGGGTGAGCTTTTTCGACTTCATCGAGCAGGACCACGCTGTACGGATGCTTGCGCACGGATTCGGTCAATTGCCCGCCCTTATCGTATCCGACATAGCCCGGGGGCGCCCCTTTCAGGCGCGCCGCATCATGCTTTTCCTGATATTCAGACATATCAATACGGATCAACGGCACGCCCAGAATTTCCGACACTTTCTTGGCGGCTTCTGTTTTACCGACACCAGTGGGGCCGCTGAACAGAAAACTGCCGATCGGTTTGCCTGGCTGGTTCTGGCCTGAACGCGCCACCCATACGGCCTGTGTCAGGGCGTCAAGCGCCTCATCCTGACCGAAGACGACTTCGCGCAAAGCCTCCGGAAGGGTTCTGAGATTCTCGCCTTCGTGCTGTCCCACCTTCAGGGGCGGGATATTCGCCAGTTCGGCTGTCGCCTGTTCGACTTCAGCCAGCGTGACGATGCCGGTTTTACGCGCGATCACCGCCGCAATATCGGCGATATCCAGCGCCGAATCCGGCAGGAAACGATCATGTATATAACGCTTCGCGTAGGCCGTGCAGGCCTGCAAGGCCTCGGCGGTGAATTCAACATCGTGGTGATCTTCCAGAACTCCGCAACGGGCTTGCAGGATCGTCTGGCAAACCTCGGCTGTCGGCTCGTTGACTTCGACCTTGGCGAAGCGGCGGCTTAAGGCCGCATCGGGTTCGACGAAGCGGCGATATTCATCGGGCGTTGTCGCGCCAATCGTTCTTAACCGCCCCGTCGTCAGCGATTGTTTCAGCAGATTCTGGAGATCGGCCGGATTTTCCTGACCCGATCCGGCCTTGGTCATGTGAAATTCATTGATGAACAAGATCGCATTCGGGATTTCCCCGATTTCGCGCTTCACCGCCTTCAGGCGTTCTTCCACGTCACCGCGATATTTTGTGCCCGCCATCAGCGCTTCGATATCCAGCGCATAAATATTGGCGTTTTCAAATGCCGGATCGGGATTGGTCTGTTTGATCAGCCGCATCGCCAGCGCCTCGATGACGGCATCCTTACCCACGCCCGGTTCGCCCACCAGCATGGCGTTGTTTTTATAACGGCGGCTCAATATCCGGATAATCCTGTCGATTTCCGGGTCACGGCCCACAACGGGATCGAAATCGCCGCTTTTGGCACGCGCCGTCACGTTGCTTGTATATTTCGCCAGTGCCTCGCCGCCCGGATATACCTTGAAACCTGGCTCGTCCACCGCCACAAGCGCGTGAGAATGCGATATGGCAGGAAAATTCTGGTATTCCTTTTGCTGGATATACAGCGTCAGCTCTTCTTCATCGACCCGGAACGTCGCCAATATCCCCGGTGCTTTGCCCTGCGGGCGGCGCAAAATCGCCAGCAACACATGCAATGTCGATATTTTCTCTTCTTCCTGATCGTTGGCGATCCGGGCCGCCCCGTTCAGGACCTCATCCAGCCCCTGGGA
>JAMHVA010000192.1:0-6131 GCA_035904625.1 Alphaproteobacteria bacterium
GCCTGAACGACCGCGTTCGCCCCGATGACGCACCCCGGGGCCAGTTTGGCTTCCGGGTGAACATAGGCCTTTGGCGAGATGTCCGCACGGGGATAGGCATCGGGATAAAACGCCTGTGCCACCAGTGCATACGACCTGTAAGGGGCCTTGGTAATAATGACCGACATCCCTTGCGGGGCAAACGACGCCATTTCGGGGGAAACGATGCATGCCCCTGCCTTGCTGGCCTTGAATGAATCGCGGTACTTGATGTTATCGAGAAAGGATACGTCGTTTCCCGTCGCTTTATCCAGCGGCGCGACGTCCTGAATCATAACGGCAGAATCAAAACCGGAGCCGAGTTCGGCTCCGGCGATGTCTGCAATTTCTTTCAGGCTTTTAGGGCCGCTACGAGAAAAGAAACGAGAATCCGGCATTTTGATTAGTTTGTTTCAACCTTCAGCTTGATATCTTTCAGGCTGCTGTTGACGCCATCCATAACGCTTTTTGTCAGATCCATGTCCTTGGAACCGATCACGACGTTGTTCTTGGTCAGAACCAGATCGATCTTGCCAGCGGAGGCCACTTTCTCGGTCTCTTTTACGATAGCCTCGCGCAGCGTGCCCATGGCTTCTGCTGTTGCCTTTTCGAGGCCCTGACGACGCTTCTGAACCAGAGAACGCGTATCGCCCAGTTTTTTCTCGAAAGCATCACGCTTCTTTTTAAACTCTTCTTCGCTGATTTTTTCCGAACGAGCTTTTGTCAGCGCTGTTTCCATGTCTTTCAGCTCGCGCTCGAACTTGGAAACTTCAGCCTGAAAAGATTCGCTCTGTGTTTTGATTTGTTTCTGCACGCTCTTCGCCGCGTCCGCTTCGGACATGATGTACTGAACATCGACAACGCCGACCTTCAGGCCTTGCGCCTGAGCCATAACAGGAGACAGAACCATCATCAGGGCTGTCAGAACGGATAGAGTAATCGTTTTCATAGTAGTAACCTCGAATGTAAGAAACGAATTTTAGAAACGTGTACCAAAGCTGAAGCGGAAAACTTCCTCGCGGTCGTAATCCTCTTTTGCATACGGAACTGAAACATCGGCGCGGACCGGCCCCATCGGGGAACGCCACGAAACACCCAGACCAGCGGCCCCACGGATGGAGCTTTCATCCAGAATTGTCGGATCGGTTTCATCCAGATCCCACAGCGAGCCGATATCGGTAAAGCCGTGCCCCAGAATACCCATCTCCTCAGGGAAACCGATCGGGAACGACATTTCCACCGTACCGCGGTAGAAATAGTTGCCGCCCAGGGAGTCGTCCGTCGCCGGATCGCGCGGGCCGATACCGGCACGCTCAAACCCGCGCAGAGTTGCGCCGCCCAGGAAATAGCGTTCGTTAATTTCAACGTCTTCGGAAAGGCCGCTAATGACGCCGGTCTCACCCAGAACATTCAGGATCCAGCGATCTGCAATCGGGTAGAACCAGGAGGCCCCCACCTGAGCCGACAGATAGCTGGCATCGCCGCCCAGCCCGGCCCATTCAGTATCAAACCATGCATTCATACCGTTTGTCGGGAACAGAACACTATCGCGATCATCATACGTAATGCGCTGAGACACGGCAGAGGTCACGCGTTCACCTTCCTGATCACGAATGAATCGCGAAGCATCGGACTGAACGTCAGTGATTTCATTTTGCTCGATACGGTAACGCAAGGACTGGCGCCAATGTTCGGATAGCGGGTAACCGAAGCGCAGCGCGCCGCCTGTACGGCGGCTGTCATAGGAGCTTTCGTCCTGCAGATCGCGGGTAATATGGAACAAATCCACGCCGGCAGAGAAATCACGATCCAGGAAATAAGGCTCCGTGAAGGAGAAATCGAATTCCGTACGTTCACCGGCAACTGTAGCAGCCAGTGTTACGTCCTGGCCCTTGCCAAGGAAGTTGCGTTCACGGATGCGGAAATCAGCCAAAGGACCATCGGCGGTCGAGAACCCGGCCCCGATTGAAAGTTCACCGGTGGATTTCTCGGCAACATCAACATTGACCACGGTTTTATCTGGTGCCGACCCTTGTTTGTTTTGAACGCTCACGGTCTCAAAGTAACCAAGATCGCGGATATTTTGTTCCGACTTCGCCAACTTGGTCTTGTTGAACGGGTCGCCTTCGGAAAGAGCAAACTCGCGGCGGATAACCTTATCCAGCGTTCTCACGTTCCCGCTGACATCGATACGCTCGACATAGACCGGCGTTGATTCAGTAATATTAAAGGTAATATCAACCAGGAGCTGGTCACGGCGGCGTGTCGTTTCGGGCTTCACATTGACGAACGTAAACTGGTTTTCTTCAAGCTTTTTGGTCAGCGTGTCGATGCTGGCCTCGATCTCGGACGCGTTGTACCACTCGCCCTCCTTGAAGGTCAGCTCTGGCGCCAGCACGGTGGCGTCAAAGTTACGCAGGGTGGAACGGATTTTAACGTCACCCACATGATAACGCTGGCCTTCTTCAATCATGAAGGTCAGATAGAAACCATCGCGCTCTTTTGAGAGCTCAGCCGTTGAGGAAACAACGCGGAAGTCAGCATAGCCCTGCGACAGATAGAACTTGCGCAGCATCTCTTCATCATATTTTACACGGTCCGGATCGTAACGATCATCCGTTGCGAGGAAGCGATACCAGCGATCTTCTTTCGTGCTGATTTCGCTACGCAGTTTATCGTCATCATAAGCCTGATTACCGACAAAACGGACACCTTCGATAACCGTGACATCCCCTTCTGTGACTTCAAACACGAGGTTCACGCGGTTCTGGTCCAGCTTGATGACTTTCGGCTCGATGTTGACCGAGAAACGGCCATTACGCTGGTACACCTGATACAAGCGGTTGACGTCAGCCTGCACCTTGTTCCGTGTCAGAACCTGACGCGGGCGCATCTGGATTTCCGCCAGAAGCTCATCGTCCGAAATTTTGTCGTTACCTTCGAAAGCGATCTGGCTTATGACCGGATTCTCAAGAACTGTGACCTCGAGAACATTCCCCTTCTGACGCAGCGTCACATCGGCGAACAGCCCCGTGCCAAACAGGCTTTTCAGAGCATTATCAAGAGTTTCTTCCGTCATCGAGTCGCCGACACGAACATCCATATATGTCAAAACTGTCGAGGGTTCGATACGTTCCGTGCCGAGGACACGGACCTCGTTAATACGCTGTCCTGTCGGCGCCATATAACCTTGCGCATGCGCAACCGTCATAACGGATACGTTTGCGGTAACGGCAAGAAGCCCTGCAACCAGAGCAGAATAAATACGTGTTTTCGTTTTCATATTTCGATTATCTCAAGGCAAGGAAAAGTATCTCAGACGGGCGTCCGATGCAATGGGGTAATGTACCATGGCAAATACGTTAGAGGAATACCTGAACCAAATCATTCAGGTTCGCGAAGACCATGAGCGACACAAGCACAATCATCCCCATCCTGAAGGCATACTCCTGAATTTGCTCGGAAATCGGCGCTCCACGCAGGGTTTCAGCGGCATAGAAGACCAGATGACCACCATCCAGCATCGGGATTGGGAACAGGTTGATAAGGCCAAGATTTATGGAAAGAAGAGCGGTAAACATGATCAGAGCCACAATCCCCGACTTCGCCATATCGCCAGCGATTGCGCCGATACGAATCAAACCACCCAGTTCCGCCGCGCTGCGGGTGCCGGAAATCATCTGCCAGATCGCCTTCAGCGTGTCGACGGTGATATTTTTGGTTTCGTTAATCGCAACCATCAACCCTTCCATCGGCGGCAGTTGATAGAAAACATCCTCGTCATTCTGCGCCACGACAAGAGAGCTGTAGCCGATATCATCCGGCTTTTTCAGCGCTTCATTATTGTCCGCCAATGGCTTCACGATATAACGGTCAACTTTCTCACCCACCGCCTGGCTGACCACCATGCGATTACCCATGTTTTTGAGAACCAGTTCGCGCGCCTGATCGGCATTCTCGACAGCAACCCCGTCGATATCCTTTACACGAGTCAGATCCAGACCGTTACCCGGGCTCACAACGCCAAGGAACCCGCGTGAACTGGTAAAGCCAAAACGGTCCTCTTCGGTCAAACGTGCTGGCGTGGCCTTGACGATGACTTCCTTACCGTCACGCAGGACGGCAAATGTGCGCTCGCGGTCAAGCCCCAGCATAATTGTACGGCTGATTTCCTGAAAACGACGGATCGGCTTGCCATCAATGCTCAGGATCACGTCATGCGGCATAAATCCAGCGGTCTCGGCGGCGCTGCCCTGAACGATCGCGGCAACCGTCGGCGGCGTTGACGGCTGGCCATAGAATACATACAGCCCCCACATGACCAGGATGGCAAACAGGAAATTGATCGCCGGACCGGCAAAAACGATCAGCGCACGCTTGCCCACCGGCTGGGCATAAAACGCGACTTTTCTCTCGGCGTCGGTGTGAAGGCGAACCTGCTGCCCGTCCTGCACCTGATCGGAATGCCCGGCACTGGCGGGGTCGGTATCGCCAAACATTTTGACGTAACCACCCAGCGGAATGAGTGAAAACTTCCAGCGGCAGCCTTCTTTATCGGTGTAGCCGAACAGTTCACGGCCAAAGCCGATCGAGAAACTATCGATTTTTACACCACAGCAGCGCGCCACATAATAGTGTCCGAATTCATGGATAAACACGAGAATGCTCAGGACAAGAAGAAACGCCCCGCCGTAAACAAAGGTGTTGTGAGCGAACTGTTGAAGGCTGTCAAAAATCGTCATATCCGGCTAGGGCCCCGCGTGTCTAAGAGAATGGATATTATTGAGTATATAGGATTCTGAATGCTGCCGCACAGTCTGATCCAAAAGAAGAATATCTTCAAGGGCTTGCAGTGATCCCGGCGCATCAAAATGGTCCAGAGCATCTGAAATGACATCATGAATCGCCAGAAAGCCGATTTTTTTGTCCAGAAACGCCTGCACGGCCACTTCGTTAGCCGCATTAAAGACAAGGCAGGCCGCCTGCCCGGCACGCAAGCACGCAAAGGCCCGTTCAACAGCCGGAAAACGGTCATGGTCCATAGGTTCAAAATCCAGCCGCCGAAGCTGTGCCAGATCAAGCCGCTGGCCCGATGTCGGCATCCGGGCGGGCCATGCCAGCGCGTAAGCAATCGGCGTCCGCATATCAGACGCCCCCAACTGCGCCAGAAACGATCCATCGGCATATTCAACCATTGAATGGACAATCGACTGCGGATGAACAACAACATTGATCGCCTCCGCTGGCATATTGAAGAGATAATGAGCCTCGATCACTTCCAGCGCCTTGTTCATCATGCTGGCGCTATCGACAGAAATTTTTGCCCCCATCGACCAGTTAGGATGTGCAACAGCCTGTTCCGGAGTCGCGCGCGCCATTTGTTCCTTGGCCCATGTCCTGAACGGTCCGCCCGATGCGGTAATCACAAGCCGCGATATCGCCGTCTTGTTCTGATTTTCGAACACCTGAAAAATGGCGTTATGTTCGCTGTCCACCGGCAAAATCTTTGTGCCGTAACGCTGCGCCTGCGCCATCACCAATGGCCCGGCAGCCACCAGCGGCTCCTTATTGGCAATGGCGACAGCCTTCCCCTGTGTAATCGCTTTCATCAGCGGTTCAAGCCCAGCCATGCCAACAATCGCCGCCATGATCCAGTCGGCATCCATCCCCGCCGCATCAATCACAGCCTGACGTCCGGCAGCCACTTCGATATCTGTACCAGCCAGCCTGTCTTTGAGTGTTTCATATAAGCTCTCATCACCGATAACAGCGTGTTTGGCTTTCAGCATCTTCGCCTGTTCGGCCAGAAGATCGACATTTGTCTGCGCTGTCAGGGCCTGCACATCGAACATGTGCGGCTGGGATTGGATCAAGTCAACCGTGCTACGCCCGACTGAACCCGTCGAGCCCAGAATACTGACTGTCTTCATGGGGCAAACGCCATATAGATGAGCGCAAACACCGGCGTCACCAGAAGCAAGGCATCAATACGGTCCAGCAACCCGCCATGACCGGGAATGATATGCCCGGTATCTTTCAGATGTGCACGGCGCTTGAAGTAAGACACAGACACATCGCCAACCTGCCCAACCAATCCCAACGCCAAACCAACA
>JAMHVA010000193.1:0-8825 GCA_035904625.1 Alphaproteobacteria bacterium
GCCCGGCTTGAGCGCCTGTTCTCTGCGAATATCGCGGGTGTCGAGGCCAAGGCGGATGACGGCAGCGGCACGATCATGTTGCGGATGAAATACGATGAATTCAAGAGCACAGTTGATACCGCAGACGTCAGTACATCATCGAAGTCAGATTTTATGCGTACTCTGGTATCGCTGGTGCGAACGGATATGTCCGGTTTCACGTACCGCATGGATGTGTTTGTTCAGGTCAAGGGCAATCCTGCCCACATGCAGAATCGTGAGCCGCAGAAGATCAGCGCGATTATGTCCGACCTGTCCGGGATCGCCATGCGTCTGGGAAAAACCGGATTGCCGGATAGGCTGATGTCTTTCGGTATTGAGGAAGGTGATGAAGGCATGGTCGAAATTCTGTTCCGCCCGCATCTTCCTTATAATCCTCGCCCTCCTTCTGAAGGGAGCGAATGATGTCAGCCGGTTCGAGGAAAAAATTCACGGCTGTATCGACGACCGCCCAGGACCCGATTGATATCGTGATTGATCCGGTCGAAACGCAGATGACACGCCGCCGCCTGGGTGATCAGGTGCAGCCGAACTATACCTGGCTGGTGACGTTCACCGATGTCATGGGACTGATCCTGACCTTCTTCGTTATGCTGTTTTCGATGTCGTCGCCGGAAACGGCGAAATTCTCGCAAGTTGCTTCGGTCTTGCAGGGCGAGTTAAACAGCGCGCAAGGTCCGCAGATGAACCGGGGCACGGAGGAGGTTATCAATCTCAGTCGGATCGATTACGGCCAGGCGCTGAACGTGCGGTATCTTAAGGAACTGATGAAGGCTGCCGTCGAGCAGAATCCGGCGCTCCAGAATATGGAATTGATACCGCAGCCGGGCAGCCTCGTAGTGTCATTACCGCAGGAACTGTTGTTTGAACCCGGTCAGTCCGAGATCAAGGAGGCCGGACGCAAGGCGCTCTATACACTCGGCGGCACACTTTCAAAAATTCGCAACCGGATTGAAATTTCCGGCCATGCCGATCCCCGTCCGCTTGAGGGAGCATCGTCGGGGACCTATACGAGCAACTGGGAATTGTCGTTAGGGCGTGCGGCTGCCGTGGCTGCTATTCTGGAAAACGTTGGTTATGAGCAATCGATTACCATCGCAGGCTTTGGCAGTGGCCGTTATCAGGATCTGGCCAGTATTGAGGATGAAACCGAGCGGCATAATCTGGCGCGCCGCGTTGATATTGTCATTATGAATCATTCCAGCAAGAAAGAAAAAGTGAGCGACTTCCCTGTCGTTCCTTAAGACCGCATGGCAATCCGTTGAAACAAACCGTATAATTACCGTTATGATGCGTACGCTGCTTCTTACAACCGCGCTTTTAGGCGTTCTGTCGCTTCCGGCAATCGCTCAGGACAGCGTGCCCGTTCGTGCGGGCGCGCACGATACGCACACGCGGGTAGTTTTCGACTGGCCCGCCAGTACGCCTTATAAGGTGACACAATCGTCTCCCGGACAAATCAGTGTGACGTTTGATAGTGAGGGGACGCTGAATACATCTGCAGTGACGCCTGACACGGTTGTCAGTGGCATTACGGCGTCAGGTTCGACGGCGACCATCAATGTTACCAGCGGTACGACATATCGTCATTTTGTTGTCGGTAACAAGGTCGTGCTGGATATCTTCAAGCCGGGGGCTGAGGGTAAAAGCTCATCCTCCCCGGCGTCATCTAAGGTCACGTCCCCCAAGGTTGATGCTCCTGTAAAAGAAGTCGCGGTTGCTCCACCCCCCCCCGCAAAGGCGGCGCCAGAACCGGTCGTGCCTGCTGGGGAAAAGCCGGACGTAGCGCATGCGCCGCCTGCGGCCAACGAGGGTCCCGCCGTGGCCGCGCACGGGGTGGATCCGGTCGAGAAAAATTCGATCCAGTCTGCCATGTCTGAAATGGCACCGCATGTCATTACAGTGTCCGCTACGGAATCATTCGGCATGGCGGCGTTCGTTCATAACGGCAAGTTGTGGGTTGTGACGGACCGTCCGACAGCCAACGTGCCACCGCAGATCGCGGGGCCCGAGGTCAGCCGCTTTCCGGCTTTCCAGCGCGTGGATATTCCTGCGGGTGGCGTTGCTTATAACATGATTATCCCCCGTGGCATCAGCCCGGAACTGCGCGCCGAGGGCGGGGGGCTGGTCTGGCGACTGATCATCCCGACCACGCGCACAGAAGACAAATCGGTCAAGCTTGATCGCCAGTTCGATTCAGGTCAGACCATTCGTGGGGGTACGGCATTCTGGCCGATGACAGGCGTCAGCAAGATTATTGACATGACCGATCCCGATACGGGTGAGGCGATCAAGGTCGCGACAGTATCGTCATCAACACAAGCTATCGGCGATCCGCTCGATTTTGTCGATTTCTCATCACTGGAGTCCGTGGTAGGTGCGGCGATTATCCCGAAGGTCGATGATTTAAGCGTTAAATTTGACCCCAAAGGCCTTAGCGTGACACGTCCTACTGGGCTTGCGATGTCGCGTGACAAGGATGTGGGCCGCCGTATCATGCGCACCGAAATGGCGCATATGGATACGCAGCCGCAAACGACAGAGGATCAGGCGGGTATGCGTCGCATATTTGATTTTGATCGCTGGATGATGGGCGGCTTGACGGCGCTGACTGATAATGAACGGATTCTGAAGTCCACGCTCTCGACCAAGCAGCCGCAAGACCGGGCGCAGGATTTGCTGACACTGGCGAAAATGAGCATCGCCAATGATCGCGGGCAGGAGGCGCTGGGCTATCTTTCTATTGCGGAAGACGATCTGCCAGCCCTGACGGATAGCCCTGAATATATGGCCCTGCGCGGTTCCGCCTATGCCTTGTCGGGCAAGCACGAACTGGCATGGAAAGATTTTTCCAACCCGGCCCTGAATGATTTTGGTGAACTGGGCTACTGGAAGGCTTACACGCTGGCGTGGCTTGAAGATTGGGCGCAGGCTTATAAAGAACTACCGAAGACCCCCGATATTCTGGCGGGTTATCCCAAACCGCTGCTGGAAAAGATGGGTGTGCGTCTGGCCGAAGTGGCCCTGCGCGGCGGTGATACAAATCTGGCCGAACGCATTCTGATGCTGCTGGAGCGGGACCGGTCAACACTGAAGCCGTGGACGATTGCGGGCCTTGATTATCTGCGCGGTGAAGCGAAACGCCAGAACAAGGATATTGAAGGGGCGCGCAAGCTCTGGGATCCGCTGGTGGAGGGCAGGGACCGCTTTTATCGTGCCCGCAGCGGTCTGGCGCTGACGTTGCTGGAACTGCAGGATGGAAAGATCAACCTTGATAAGGCGATTGATCGCCTTGAGGGGCTTCGTTACGCATGGCGTGGTGATGAACTGGAAGCGCAGATTAATTACATGCTGGGCCGCCTGTATCTCGATCAGAATAAATACGTCAAAGGATTTTCGATTCTACGCGACGCCTCGACCATGGCATTGCCGGATTCAAATATCGGCAAGGAAATCACAGGTTATATGACCTCTGCCTATCAGGATCTGATCGTGCAGGATAAAGACCTGACGCCGCTGGACGCCGCGACAATCTATGAAGAATTTAAAGAGCTGACGCCGCCGGGTGAAGAGGGGAATGCTGTCATCCAGCGTTTGGCGGAACGCCTTGTCGAGGTTGATCTGCTCAATCGTGCGTCGGCTTTGCTTCAGCATCAGGTTGATTACCGTTTGCAGGGGTCGGAGAAGGCTCGCGTTGCCACACGTCTGGCTGCTATTTATCTTCTCGATAAGAATCCACGCCCGGCGATTGCTGCGCTGGATGCTGCGCAGGCTGTATATGCTGCTGATACGGCGATGCCTGAAGCCACGCGCAAGGAACATGACCGTGAACTGGCGCTGCTGCGTGCGCGTGCGCTGTCAAAAATCAATCGCACGGAAGAGGCAATCCTTCTCCTGAATCAATTTGAACCCGATCCGGATATCAATCATCTGCGTGCGGATATCTCATGGCAGGCCGGATTGTGGGAAGACGCCGAAGAAGCATTGCAGGATCTGATCCTTGATGAATCCCTTGACCCCAATCGCCCGCTGTCGCTGAAGCAGGCTGATCTGTTATTGAACCGCGCTGTCGCACTCAATCTTGCAGGGAACCGTGTGGCGCTCGCCAATATGCGGACGCAGTATCAGGCCGTGATGGATAAAACCGAGCGCGGCAAGATGTTCGAGGTAATTACCCGTCCGCGCAAAGTGGCATCGCTGGCGGATCGCGAGACGATTTCGTCCATCGTGTCAGAAGTCGATCTGTTCAAGGATTTTCTGGATACGTACCGTAAGAGCGAAGAGTCCGAGGTGAAACCAGAGGCTGCGGCCCCTGCGACTGCACCAGCTCCTGCTGCGGAACCGGAAAAAGTTTCAAACTAATCAAGCGAATGAAGTTGCTAACCGGGCATGGGGCCAGAGTCGAAGCTCTGGACCAGCGATCCGGCAATCAGGTGCCAACCATCGACCAGCACAAAGAAAATGATCTTGAACGGCAGTGATATCGTGACTGGCGGCAACATCATCATACCCATGGCCATCAGGATCGATGCCGTGACCATATCGATGATCAGGAAGGGTAGGAACAGCATAAAGCCGATTTCGAAGGCGCGGCGCAGTTCCGAAATCATGAAAGACGGGATCAGCACGCGTAAGGGGACTGCCATTTCATTCTCAAACGGGCCCAGTTTGCTCAGTTCCGTGAACATGCCCAGATCATCCGCTCGGGTGTGTTTAAGCATGAAGACCTTGAACGGTTCGACCGTGCGTTCAAACGCCATCGGCTCGTCGATCTCTTCGTTGATCAGGGGCACGATGCCGTTATCGTAAGCGGTCTGGAATGTCGGCGTCATGATAAACAGGGTCAGGAACAGCGCCAGCGAGATCATGACTGTGTTGGGCGGGGTTTGCTGGATACCGATGGCGGTCCGCAGGAATGAGAGCACCACGACGATCCGCGTGAACGACGTCATCATGATCAGGATCGACGGGGCCAGCGACAGGATCGTCAGCAGCGCCATCATCTGGACGACGCGGCCCGTCATGGTGCCGTTTTCGGTATCGTTGCCAAGGTCGATGGTGACGCTCTGGGCCAGTGCCGGGTGGGCATAGAGTGCCAACCCGATTACGGGGGCCAGCATCGCAATTATAAGAAGCAGACGTTTCATGCGGACTTTTCGGCGGACTTTTCGATTTTAATGATCTGGGCACCATCTTGGGGTGCCTTGATCCCGGATTCAATCACCGTTTCGGAATTCGTCCCCAGAATCAGCAGGTGTTCCCGGTCGTCGCAGCGCACGATGGCAACTTTCCGCCTGGCGTCGATGGGCAGAACCTCGACCAGTTTCAGACGGCGTTTCGATAACGGCATGATCGCGCCGCCATGGGCGAAACGTTTCATCACCAGCGCCAGCAATCCCATCAGCGACAGGACGAAGATCAGGGCAAAGGCGAATTTCATAATCTGGCTGGTGTCGATGATTTCCATGATGTCTATTCTTCTTCGTCGTTATCGTTGTTGTGATCAAAGCTGTCCAGCACTTCGGATAGTTCCTCGAGGCGGGCGATCATCTCATCCATCTTTTCATCAACCTCTTCCATCTCCTCGATGGCGGGTTCCTGTGCGGCCTCGCAGACGGCGGCGACTTCGTCATCCATTTCTCCAAGATCGATAAGGTCTCCATTTTCAACCTGTTCGATGGCTTGATTAATCTTGTCGATGAGATTCTGGATGCGGGCGGGAAGGTTGTCAGTCATTGGTCAGTATCCTTTTCGGAAGGGTCTTCTTGTCTATCATCCTCAAGGACGGCGTCAAAGGGGTCTCGCTGGTTATTGGCCTGATACATATAAGAGAGGATCTCGGCGACGGCCATAAACGCCTCGGTCGGGATCGGGCTGTCAATTTCTATGCTGGCCAGCATTTCGGCCAGATCGCCATCTTCCCGGACATGAATCCCGTTCTCATAGGCAATCTGTAAAATCTTCTCGGCAATTTTTCCCCGGCCAGCAGCGGTGACTTCGGGTACGGCATCGGGGCTGCGGACATACTTCAGCGCCACGGCCACCTGTTTTTCAGGTTTGTCCTTTTTATTCAATGGGATAAGGGGGTCTTTGGTGTCCTTTTCCCGGCCATCGTCGTACTGGTCCACCACTGGCACGCTTCCTGCAAAGGTTAATTCGGTGGGAATCAAAAATAAGGTATTGGGATCATGACTACACAAAATATAGGTCTCTTCAAAGCCCTGAACGCAAAAATGCACTATCTGGACACACGCCAGAAGGTTCTGGCCCAGAACGTCGCCAATGCCGATACTCCCGGTTATGTCCCCAAAGAACTCAGCAAGGTCGATTTTGGTCGTGTCTTGCGCAATGTCACCGATCATAACCGCGTCCAGATCGAAACCACGGACGCAAACCATATGCCGCCGGATGGCGAAGTTGAAGACGCCAAGAACAAATCGGCCAAGCTTGTGTACGAAGTTGCTCCCGTCGGGAACGAAGTCAGCCTTGAAGAGCAAATGGTAAAAGCTTCACAAAATACAATGGATTACAACCTGATGACGACGCTTTACCAGAAGAACGTGCGGATGCTGAAAACGGCGATGGGAACAGCACGCTAAATTAGAAACAGGATAAAGTTTTTGAGGTAACATCATGACAGAACTGTATAATGCGATAACGATCTCCACTCATGGCATGAAAGCCCAGGGAACACGCATCCGCGTTATCTCCGAGAACCTTGCGAACTCGGATACGGCGGCGGCCACACCGAGCGAAGATCCCTATACACGCAAGACCATCACATTCAAAAACGTGATGGACCGCCAGATTGATGCCAACACTGTCGAAGTTTCCAAAATTCGTGATGACCGCAAACGCCCGTATCCGGTGAAATTCATGCCGGATCATCCGGGTGCCGATGAAAACGGTTATGTGAAAATGCCGAACGTAAACACGCTGGTCGAGATGATGGATATGCGCGAAGCGCAGCGTTCTTACGAAGCCAATCTGGGCATGCTTGATCAAAGTCGTGGAATGGTGACCAGAACGATTGATCTGATGCGCCAATAATATAAATTTATGATAGAATCAAACTGTTAGAGAGTTTTATTCATGCCGATCGATAAACTAAATCCAGCTGCCGCCGCCGGTGTTTACGCCCAGACCGCCAAGGTCGCCCAAGGGGCGGGTGTAGGTGCGCCTGATGGCGGGTCGTTCGGCCAGATGATTAAAAAGGCCACTGTGGACGCAATTGAAACCGTCCGCGCCGGCGAAAAAATGACCGCCGATGCTATCCTTGGCAAGGCAGAACTGACTGATGTTGTCGAAGCGATGACCCAGGCGGAACTGACGCTGGATGCCACCAAGGTGATCCGTGATCAGATGATCAGCGCCTATCAGGAGATTATGAGAATGCCCATTTAAGGGGGCAATTCTTCAAACCCTGTTTCTTGCCGCCGGTTCATCTGTTAGCCTGTTTTTCAGATTAATCACCGGTGCCTGCCATGAACCAGACTGAAATCATTGAAGTCGTCCGCGAAGCCATCATGATCTCGATCCAGATCGGGACACCCGTGATGATGATCGGCCTTGTCGTCGGACTGGCGATTGCCCTGTTGCAGGCGCTGACGCAGGTACAGGAAATTACCCTCGTTTTCGTGCCCAAGATCATCGCCATGATGCTGGCGATTTTCGTATTGTTTCCCGGTTTTGTCGCAATCCTGATCGCATTTATGCAGTCGCTGGCCGACCGGATGATCGGCCTGCAATAGAGTCCGTTAATGGAACAGACGTTACAAACTTTCATGACGCAGGGCATTTTTGCCTTCATGCTGACGTTCACACGGATCGGTGCGGCGGCCACCATCATGCCCGGTATCGGGGATTCCTTCGTGCCCCAGAATATCCGCCTGTATATCGCGTTGGGACTGTCGCTGACGCTGATGCCGCTGGTCGTGCCGCATCTCCCCCATCCCGTACCCCCGGCGGCGGCACTGATCGCGCTGATCGGCGCTGAGTTTGTCATCGGTATTTTTATCGGCACCATCGCCCGGATCATGATGACCGCGCTCGATACCGCCGGCATGATCATTTCGATGCAATCGGGTTTGGGCAGCGCCCAGATGTTCAACCCGCAACTGGCGACTCAAGGGTCGCTGATCGGCGCGTTCCTGTCGATTACCGGCGTTGTGCTGCTGTTTGCGACCAATATGCACCATCTGCTGTTCTTTGGCCTGATGGGCAGTTACGACGTGTTCCCGGTGGGTAAGCTGCCGGATACGGGCAGCATGGCCGATGTGATTAGTCAGGCGATTGCCAGCAGCTTCATGATCGGAATTCAGATATCGGCACCGTTCATCGTGCTGTCGATCATGCTGTATATCGGCATGGGTGTGCTCTCGCGCCTGATGCCGCAGGTGCAGGTGTTTATGCTGTCGCTGCCGTTGCAGATTACGTTGTCGCTGCTGACCCTGTCGCTGATGATGTCGGCGGGCATGCTGTTCTGGCTGAGCAAGTTTGAGGACAGCATGATGTTCTTCTTTACGGCTGGGGGGTAAACCGCCATGTCGGATGAAGAGGACGATTCCCAGAAGACCGAAGACCCTACGCCCAAGAAGCTTGAGGAGGCCCGAAAGAAGGGCCAGATCGCGCTCAGCCGCGAACTGAACAACTGGCTGATGCTGCTGGCCGGTACGATTATCGTCGGCACCAGTGCGCCGCATATCATGTCGGAGCTGACCATTTATCTGCGTTCCTATATCGAGCATGCGCATGACTTGCCGCAGGTACCAGGCGGGTTTGACAAG
>JAMHVA010000194.1:0-4002 GCA_035904625.1 Alphaproteobacteria bacterium
TCACGCCCTTGCCCGCCGCCAGACCGTCAGCCTTGACCACAATCGGCGCACCTTTCTCGCGAATGAATGCAAGCGCCTGATCAATCACAGTGAAGCGCCCGTAAGCCGCCGTCGGAATGCCGTACTTGGCGCACAGATCTTTCATGAAGGCTTTGGAACCTTCAAGCCGTGCCGCCGATTGCGTGGGCCCGAACGCGCGAATGCCGACAGCATCCAGTTCATCGACGAGCCCCTTGACCAATGGCACTTCCGGACCGACAACAACAAGATCGACCTGATTATCGACGCAGAAATTCGTCAGCGCCCGCACGTCATCGACAGGGATGCCGATACATTCGGCGCATTCAGCAATGCCCGGGTTGCCCGGAGCACAATACAGGGTCTCACACCGCTCCGATTGCGCCAGCTGCCACGCCAGCGCATGTTCACGACCACCGCTTCCGACCAATAAAATCTTCATGGTTCTTCCTTAAAAAACTCATCCTGCAGAAGCACTCTACAGGATGAATCAAGAATCTTAAACGGATCTAACATTAGGCATCGCTAAAGTCAGAGACCAGCACCTCACGCTTGCCGACATGGTTCGCGGGGCCGACAATACCCTGACGTTCCATTTCTTCGATAATCCGGGCGGCACGGTTATAGCCGATATTCAGGCAGCGCTGAATAAAACTGGTCGAGGCTTTCTTATGCTTGGCAACACAGGCCACAGCCTCATCCCATAATTCATCAACATCACTGCCATCACCCCCCTCGCCGCCACCGAACAGCGCGTTCATCACTTCGTTCTCACCGCCGAAACCGCCTTCGGTGATATCGTCGATATAAGCAGGCTGCCCCTGCGCACGCAGGAAGCCAACAACGCTTTCAACTTCTTCATCGGAAACGAACGGACCATGCACGCGACTGACGCGGCCACCAGATGCCATGTACAGCATGTCACCCATACCCAGCAATTGCTCGGCACCGGCCTCGCCCAGAATGGTGCGGCTGTCGATCTTGGATGTCACCTGGAATGAAATACGCGTCGGGAAGTTCGCTTTGATCACGCCGGTGATGACATCGACCGACGGGCGCTGCGTCGCCATGATCAGGTGAATACCCGCCGCACGCGCTTTCTGCGCGATACGCTGGACCGCGTTCTCGACATCCTTGCCCGCGACCAGCATCAGGTCGGCGAATTCATCGACAACGACGACGATGAACGGCAGTTCCGTCATATCCATCGGCTGGTCTTCATAAACAGGTTTGCCTGTTTCACCATCGAAACCGGTTTGCACCTTGCGCATCAGCGTTTCGCCCTTCTTGCGGGCTTCGGCCAGACGCACATTATATCCTTCGATGTTACGCACGCCCAGTTTCGACATGGCGCGATAACGCTCTTCCATCTCGTTTACGACCCACTTGAGCGCGACCACGGCCTTGCCCGGTTCCGTCACCACAGGGGAGAGCAGATGCGGAATATCATCATAAACCGAAAGTTCGATCATCTTCGGATCGATCATGATGAAACGGCATTTTTCCGGCGGCAGGCGATACAGCAGCGAGAGGATCATCGTATTGATCGCCACCGATTTACCCGAACCCGTTGTACCCGCCACCAGCAGGTGCGGCATGCGCGCCAGATCGGCAATCACCGGCTGACCGCCGATATCCTTACCCAGAATAAGGGGCAGGTTCGCCTTAGTCTCGCGCACCTCGTCGGTTTCCAGCAACTGTCGCAACCATACCGTCTGGCGGCGCTGGTTGGGCAGTTCGATCCCGATCACATTACGACCCGGCACGACAGCCGAACGCACAGATATCGCCGCCATGCTGCGGGCGATATCGTCGGACAAGCCGATCACGCGTGATGTTTTGGTGCCCGGTGCCGGCTCCAGTTCGTACAGCGTGACGACGGGGCCGGGATGAATGCTGACGATCTCGCCTTCAACATTGAAATCATTCAGCACCGTTTGCAGCATCTCTGCATTTTTTCGTAACCCCCCCTGATCGGCTTCGGCGCGCGAATCCAGCGCGGGCGCTTCCGCCAGCAAATCGAGCGTCGGCAATTCCCATTCACCGGAATCCTCGCTTAAGGACAGGCTAAGCTGACGCGACTTCGCTTTCTTTTTCTTCGGCGCGACGACCTTGACGGCAGAAGCACGCGTGGCCTTCAGCGCACTGCGATCCTCATCTTCATCCTCGGCCTCCTCTTCTTCGTCGCTATTTTCCTCTTCGCTGTCGTCTTCAGCATCATCCTCTTCGGCAACAAGTGCCGGGGCACGGCGCGTACGCGCGGGCTTTTTCAAACCTGTGCTGACCGGGCGGTAATCAGGATCGTTGTAATGGCTGATCCACGCAAACAACGCGACAACACGGCCCGCCGCGAACGTGCACGCGGATGCGACACTGCGCCAGACGAGACCGATAAAGCCCGTCAGTTCATCACGGTTAACCGCACACGCATGCAGGAGCGCGGCAAACGCCATGATCCCGGCAGCCACCGCGACAATCGCATGAACGGGACCCGGCATCACCGGATGAATGACATTGGCAACACCGTTCAGCATCATCACGCCGCCGCTGCCGCCCATCCACGGCGTCAGCAGCCAGTCACCGGCGGGAATACGGGCAAACGCGATCGCCGCGCAAATCCCGGCGAACAGCATCGATGCCACCCGCGCCCAGAACGGCTCCAGCGGCGAACGGCGCCAGATGCGTACACCCCACGCCATCAGGACAACCGCGAAAACCAGACCGCCCAGACCGATCGTCTGGACCATGACATCGGCCATGTACGAACCGGGCAGACCCATCAGGTTGTGAATGCCGCCTTCTGCGGAATCGCGCGCGGTGTTCCATGACGGATCGGTATGGTTATAGGACGCAATCGCCAGCACCAGCGCAAACCCGACCAGCGCCAGCGCCAGCGCCACCCCGTCCACCATCCGGCGGGCGATAAAAGCCTGTATCGTCTCCGGCAGGAAGCTGCTGGATTGTTTTTTACGTTTGCTGCGGACGGTAGCGGAATAGCGGGCCATGGCGAGATCGGTCCTTGGGATAGCGGAGAATTCAAAGAGAACAGGTAAAAACGCCGGGAATCCGGCTTTTGTGATAGGGAAATTCTAACGCCGATCCCGATCAGACACAAGGAAAACGGCTTTTCCACAAAAACCCGGCTGGAAAATGCTGCAATTCTGAAAAATTAACCCTTTATTAATCAATTTGGCATTTCCTTAAAGCATGGGTTTCCCGTGACTGGTCCAGTCGTTCAAACGGGGATTTCATGACACTGCGTAGTCTTGAAACAATTCTGCCCCCCTTTGAAGCAGGGCAGCCAGGGAGATTCGCGCATGGCGCCTAAGACCAATACAGAGAACACCCGCAAGGAGAACAGCCGCGTGCATCAGGAGGCATGGACCCCGCATAGCGGACAGCCGTTGACGCATATCGAGTACAATATCTATTCCTACAGCAACGATGACAGCCCCCGCGCGTGCTGGCAAAAATGCGGCAGCGCCGACAAGGCTGAATCGGCGATTATCCATGCCGAACGGCTATTCCGGAGCGGACAGTTCAAAAAGGTCGAGGTGAAGCAGAAATATTTCGACAGCAAAGCGCGCCGGAATGTCGATCAGACATGGAAAGTCTTCGAACGCAGGAAAGCCATCCGGCTGTCGTCAAAATCGGTGGCATTTGCCGGGATCAGCGCCATTGTCGCGTTCGTCGCCACATATATTTTGACGACGATCTAAAACGGCTGGAATAACCTAGGCGCTCGGATCTTCGAGCTGGCCGGTCGGGTCGGTTTCGACCAGTGCCGCAACCTGTTCGAACACATCGGCGTTTTCCATCATCTGGTCGTGCAGTGTTTCGTTCTGCTCGCCGACGGCGCGGAAGAAGGTGGCAGCATCGCGCAGCAGGCGGGCGGCAATTTCAGCATGTGATGGCATGGTCTATTCCTTCTTCGACAGTTCGTTTCTATACAATTATTACAATGTTTTAACCCGGTCGGCTAGC
>JAMHVA010000195.1:0-7582 GCA_035904625.1 Alphaproteobacteria bacterium
TCTTTAGCGGGCCAGCAAAACTCTGAAATAATGATATGACCCGTCGACCGAACATTCTATGCAGCCCTGTGTCGCAGGTTGGATCGAGAATGTTGCTTCGACGGTCGAATTCGGTGCGCCGCTATATTGTACGGAACTGCTGAATCGCAGGGCTGCGCCGCTGTAAATGCAGCCGCTGGTCGCCGCACTGCCGCCGTCATCCTGCGGTGTCGCCGTGTATCCCGCCTGGGTATTGATGGCTGTGCATGCCTCTTCGGTCAGGTTGGGCAGAACGGCCACCAGTTCGGGGGCGGATGATCCGACCTGCGGCAGTGCTGTATGACCGTAAAATTCCCATGGCCCGGCTGTGGTTTGCAGCCCCGTTGGCGGGGTTACATAAGCGGCACCGCCGCCTGCGCGGCTAAAGACCTGAAACGGGGCTGATGTTCCCGGGTTGTTACCGTATTCGGACGGCGCGTCAGCGTGGGAAAAACGGATATCGGTTTCGCTGGCGCTGTTTTGCATGATGAATGCGACAGCCCGCTCAAACGAATTGGCCTGATCCTTCAGCTTGGAAATACCGATCGATCTTGTTTCCCTGTCGATATTCGATGTTTCAAGTCCGCCGGAACGCAAGGCCGCCGTGACCAGCCCGAGAAGAACGATCCCCAGAAGAATGAAAAAGATGACGTTGCCGGACTGGTTTTGCGGCTGCTCGGACATGGGATCAGCGGTTGGCATCGGGAGAGACCGTCAGGCAGTCACGCAGGCGTGAACAGGCACTGGCGGCCTGCTCCTTGGTGTAGCCGCTTAAGCGCCCGCGGAAAACCCAGCCGTCAGCCGTTTTCAGGGGGACAATCACCGGGCGTGCCGGTGCCGCCAGCGTTGACGGCAGGGCCTGCATCGCGGCGCGAATGGCTTTGTCGGTCTGGACGCGGCTGCTGAAAGCGCCGATCTGGATCGCCCACGGGGCATCGGCTTCAGGGATATCATCAGAAACGTCGGACTCGGATTCTGTCGAAGGAACGTAAGCTTCATGCTTGACGGCAGCGATGGCCATCAGCCCGGTTTCCAGACGTTTGCTGACGGCTGGATCATAATCGCCTTCGCCGATCAGTTCGCTGAATCCTTCGCCCTGCATCATCGTGTTCAGAGATGCATATTGTGACGGCTTTGCGGGGGGTGTCGGTGTCCCTGCAGCCGGGGCAATGGATTGCATCGCGGTCGTGGTCGTCTGGATGGTCAGGTCGACGGCGCGGGTCATGGCGGCGCTTCTGACAATCTCAATCGGCTTACGGTCTGGTACAGGGGGGGCCTGCAGGGTTCGGGAGACGGAAGCCACCAGCAATTCACCGCCGGTTGCGCCCTGACCTTTGAAGCCCTTGTTCAGCAATTCAGCCATGTGGGCATTGCGCGACGATGCGCTGCGGCCACCAAACACAACGCCGATCAGGCGCTTGTTGCCGCGCTTGGCGGAAGCGACAAGGTTGAAACCTGATGCTGCAACATAGCCGGTTTTCATACCGTCCATACCCGGATATTCGCTCATCAGGCGGTTATGATTGTGGTAATTCTTGCCCTGATAGGTGAAATTGCGGGTGCTGAAATAATGATAGTACTGCGGATAGCGGTAAATCACATACTGCGCCAGACGGGCCATATCGCGGGCCGACGTCACCTGTGACGGATCATGCCAGCCGGATGCATTGACGAACCGGGTGTTGGTCATGCCGATCTCGCGGGCCTTGCGGGTCATCTGGGTGGCGAAGCGTGATTCGCTCCCTCCCACTTTCTCGGCCAGCGCCACGGCGATATCGTTGGCGGACTTCGTCACCAGCGCATAAATCGCATCCTCGACACGGATGCTGGCGCCCACGGGCAGGCCGATCTTGCTGGGTGACATGTTGGCGGCGCGGCGGGAAATCGGCACGCGGTCGCGCAGCGTCAGGCTGCCGTTTTCAAGCGCTTCGAAGGTCAGCAGCAAAGTCATCACTTTGGTCAGCGATGCCGGATATAGCGTTTTGTCGGGGCTGCTCTGGCTCAGGATCTGGCCGGTCTCGGCGTCGATGACGATCGAGGCGTAACGGTTATTCGGGGCCGATGATTTTTTCTTCGCGGCCAGCGCCGGGGACGCGGTCAATCCCGCGATGAGCGTCATGGCTAAAATAAGTCTGAAAGCGCGCTGTGCAAGACCCATCGACTGACCCGGGGAAAGCATGAGAAACAAACGTGGACAGGGGTGATTCCCTGAAAAGGAACTTATCTTAACATCATAATCCCCACAGATTATTTTGTCCACGAAAACGGTACAATCCATAAAATTGTAAGTATCAGAAATATCAGAGCAAAAGATATGCCAGCGCGGAATTTTACAGGGGGTGTTTCAACCTCTATAGCGGCTTGTATGCGGGTGTGGGCGGGTTGCGTTTCGATGTGCATCTCATTTCGCTGTATTTAAAGGTCGATGGCGGCATGTCGTGCCCCAGCGTCACGTAACCCTGATCCAGCAGATACCCCAGACAATTGTTGCGCTGGTTCTTCGTCACCCCGCCAAGGAAGACACCGATCAGACGGTGGGGGGTGGCGGGTTCTCCGCTTTCAGGGTCGGCGGGTTTGATCCGTTCTGCCGATGCCGCCAGCTGCCAGCCGTGATTCGTCATTCCGGTTTTGAGACCATCCATGCCGTCATATTCGCGCATCAACTGATTGTGGTTTCTATGGGTGCTTTTGCCGAAGATGAAGGAAAGCGTTGAAAAATAATGATAATGCTTGTCGTGATGCTGCACCAGATAACGGGCCAACATCGCCAGATCAAACGCGGTCGAATAATGGGCGGGATCGCGCATGCCGTGCGGGTTCACAAAATGGCTGTTCATCATCCCGATGCTGCGGGCCTTGCGGTTCATCCGTTCGGCGAAGGCCTCCTCAGACCCGGCAATATGCTCGGCCACGGAAATCGCGACATCGTTGGCGGATTTAGTCACCAGCGCCAGAATCGCATCGTTCACGCTGATTTGCCGCCCGGCGGGCAGGCCCAGTCTGGTGCCGCCGTCGCCGGTGGGTGTGGCCGACATGGTGATCATCGATTCATGGGTCAGGCGGCCCGCCTCCATTTCGTCGAACAGCAGGCATAATGTCATTAATTTAGTCACGGACGCCGGCGCACGCAGGGCGTGTGGCTCGTCCTCACTCAGGACACGAAACTTGTTGTCGGGCTCCAGAACCAGAATGATGGAGGAGACTTCAGCCGGGAATCCCTTGATGGTATTGGCGCGGTCGCTCGGCGGGGCGGGATTTGCACTTTTCTGGACGGGGCCTCGCCCGTGGTGATGACCCTTTTTCCGGCGGGCGGCTTCAGCATCCTCGCTGAAAAGGCCAATCCCCGCAGCCATAAATGTCAGTCCCAGAAGTGACCGCAAGGCATCACGACGCGTACTCATTCAAAACCCCGATATCCTGTTCAGTTTTATTATTGGTATCAGCTAAACAACTGAAGGGGATTTCTGTCAATAGTTTCTGGCCTCATCCCACACAAACAGAGGACCGTATATTATTGTGCACTGCACAAGATTAGCCTTGACCGGTGCCCGGGCCGGTGCTAGATTAATAATTGTGCAGTGCACAATATTTGTGTTTTAGGCTTTTTGCCGGAAAAACCGAAGATATCCGCTGATTCGTATCTTTGGCGACAAGAAAGTCTAATGATATCAGATTGTTGCAATGCAACCATTGCGGTGCGTCAAAAGCTGTGACACACTGCGGTCAGCCAAACGGAATAAGGGCTGGCCGTCAAGGTCCGCCTGATATGAAAGGGAGCAGACACATGGCTGAAATATCTTCCGCTAAAAAGACAGCAGGAACCGCCCTCGTGGCTGTACCATCTGCCAAGGCCCGCAAGGCCTCTGCTTCGTCCGCTGCCCCGACTGAAGAGACACTGGTCGCCGCAGCCTTTTCGTTCCATCCCCTGCGTAATAACGATATCTATAAAAAAATGGAGACTATGATGACCCAGAGCAAAACTCAGTACGATAAGTTCGCCAATGACGCCGCTTCCGCCAGCAAGGAAAGCGTTGAAGCCTTCCTGAAATTCACCAATATCTGGATGAAGGGCAGCGAAGACATCGTCAAGACATACATGAACCTCGCCCAGGAAAGTGCAGCAAAAAACACAGAAGCGTTCAAGACGCTGCTGGCCTGCAAGAACCTGAACGAACTGACCGAAGTCCAGAACAAGCTGGCGCAGGAAACGTTTGATGGCATTCTGGCCAACGCGACAAAACTGTCCGAGCTGACAGTGAAAGTCACAACCGATGCGCTGGAGCCGATCAACGATCAGGTCAGCAAGTCGATCCGCAAGGCTACAGAATCAGTAGCTGCCTAACGCGGTTTTCGTGTAAAAAGGATAGGTCAGGTTTTCCTGACATGACAACCGGCTTCAGCCCTCCCGCTCTTGTAATAAGATGGGGGGCTGAAGTTTTTTTATGCCTTAATTTTAACGCCTTGGGCTGTAAAATGGAGGCAGAAGGCGCTATCTTATAGTGATGATCATCGAAGATATTCTGACAATTCATATGAATGACGAAGACCCCGGATCGGGCGATGATTCCGGGGATGAAGAGCGCCGCCAGACCGGCGTGATGCTGAAAGCCCGGCCCAAGACCAAAAAACCCTCTATGTACAAGGTTCTGATCCTGAACGACGACTACACCCCGATGGAATTTGTCGTTCATATTTTGGAAAGGTTTTTTAACAAGAATAGACAGGAAGCCACAGACATCATGCTCCACGTCCATCGCCGGGGTGTCGGGGTCTGCGGCATTTACACATACGAAGTCGCGGAAACCAAAGTGGCCCAGGTCATGGATTTCGCCCACGCCAATGAACAACCGCTCCAGTGTACGATGGAGAAAGAATAGGGATCCATGCTCTCACGCAATCTCGAACAAACCCTGCACCGCGCGCTGAATGTCGCAAACGAACGGCATCACGAAAGCGCGACGCTCGAGCACCTGCTGCTTGCGCTCTGCGATGATCAGGACGCCATGGCGGTCTTACGCTCCTGTGGCGTCTCGATTGCCGACCTGCGTGACGGGATCGAACGGTTTCTGGATTCTGAACTGACCTATCTTGTGAACCGTAATGTCGAGGAAGCCAAGCCGACCACGGCGTTCCAGCGCGTGCTGCAACGGGCGGCCATCCATGTCCAGTCGTCGGGCCGTGAAGAAGTGACGGGGGCCAACGTGCTGGTGGCGTTGTTCTCCGAACGTGAAAGCCATGCGGTCTTCTTCCTGCAGGAACAGGACATGACCCGCTTTGACGCGGTGAATTATATCTCCCACGGCATCGCCAAGGTGCCGGGCCAGGGCCAGACCCGCACGCCGGAAGGCACTGAAGAAACCGCTGAGAGCGGCGAGAAGAACAAAAGCGGCAAGGACGCGCTCGATGCGTACTGCGTCAACCTGAACAACAAGGCCCGCAAGGGAAAGATCGATCCGCTGATCGGCCGCAGCGCGGAAGTGGATCGCACCATCCAGATTCTCTGCCGCCGCAGCAAGAACAACCCGCTCTATGTTGGCGACCCCGGCGTGGGCAAGACGGCGATTGCCGAAGGCCTCGCACGCCGCATCGTCGAAAAAGACGTGCCGGATGTCCTGAAGGAAGCGACGATCTTTTCGCTCGATATGGGTTCGCTGCTGGCGGGCACGCGTTACCGCGGCGATTTTGAAGAACGCCTGAAAGCGGTGATCGGCGAGATCGAGAAATATCCGCATGCTGTCCTGTTCATCGATGAAATCCACACCGTGATCGGTGCGGGTGCGACATCAGGCGGGGCGATGGATGCGTCGAACCTGCTGAAACCGGCATTGTCGAACGGCACGATCCGTTGCATCGGTTCGACGACATACAAGGAATACCGCAATCATTTTGAAAAAGATCGCGCGCTTGTCCGCCGCTTCCAGAAAATCGATGTCAACGAACCGTCAATTGAAGACGCGATCAAGATCCTGATGGGTTTGAAAAGTTACTACGAAGAGCATCACAAGGTGCAATATACCGATGATGCGATCAAGGCAGCGGTGGAACTGTCGTCCAAATATATGGGCGACCGCAAATTACCGGATAAAGCCATCGACATTATTGACGAGGTCGGTGCCGCGCAGATGCTGGTCACGGAAGACAAGCGGAAGAAAGTGATCGATGTTGCCGATATTGAAGGCGTCGTTGCCGCGATTGCCCGCATCCCGGCCAAGACGCTGACCAAAGATGACCGCGAAGCGATCCGTACACTGGAACGCGATCTGAAAACCATGGTGTTCGATCAGGATAATGCCATTCAGGTGCTCTCCGATTCGATCAAGATGTCACGCGCGGGCCTGCGCGATGGGGACAAGCCGATTGGCTCTTATCTGTTTAGCGGCCCCACAGGTGTTGGTAAAACCGAAGTCGCGCGCCAGTTGGCCAAGACCATGGGTATCGAACTGAAACGCTTTGATATGTCGGAATATATGGAACGTCATGCTGTATCGCGCCTGATCGGCACGCCGCCCGGTTATGTCGGGTTTGAGCAGGGCGGCTTGCTGACCGATGCTGTTGACCAGCATCCACATTGCGTCCTGCTGCTCGATGAGATCGAGAAGGCGCACCCGGATATCTACAATATCCTGTTGCAGGTGATGGACTACGGCAAGCTGACCGACAATAACGGCAAGACCGTCGATTTCAGAAACGTGATCCTCATCATGACCACCAATGCTGGCGCCAGTGAAATGGCGAAAGCGCCGATGGGTTTCGAACGCGAAGCGCGGGTGGAAGACGATCAGGAAGAAATCAAACGCCTGTTCACGCCGGAATTCCGCAACCGTCTGGATGCGATCGTGCCGTTCAAGGCGCTGGGTCCGGAAACCGTGATTCGCGTCGTCGAAAAATTTGTCATCCAGCTGGAAGCGCAACTGGCCGACCGTGGCGTTGAAATCGACCTGTCGCAGGACGCCAAGCAACATCTGGCCAAAATCGGCTATGACCCCGGCATGGGTGCCCGCCCCTTAAGCCGGATCATTCAGGAAAAGGTCAAACGCCCGCTGGCTGAAGAACTCCTTTTCGGCAAACTGGTCCATGGCGGCATCGTCCATGTGGGCTTGAAAGACGGCGTCCTGACATTCGATTTTGAGTCCGCCCCGCAGCGTAGCGGGGAACTGGTTCCTGCCAATCCTTCTGGCGGCGCAGCATAAAATGTTTGATTATGTGAAGCGATAAATCTCATAATTTCTTTGCTTTTACGGCCCGTCTGTCTTTTATTGGATGACGGGCCGTTTGTATCGACAACCGGTTATAAAAATAATGTTTATTAAAAACAGGTCTGCGTACAAGGGAGAGTTCTAAAAATGCCAAGATCAAAATCCGTGACGGATGAGCTTGAAGCCAACCAATCGCTGCTGGATGCCCTGAAATCCGCCCGGAATATGGCCAGTCGTGATGGCCACGCCCAGATTTTGATCGAACATATGGCGCTGGCCTTGCTGGATGACGCCGCCGTCAGCCAGTTCATGAACCAGAACCGTGTCACCGTCTACAACATCCGTGAACAGCTCCATGAGTTCCTGAA
>JAMHVA010000196.1:0-3336 GCA_035904625.1 Alphaproteobacteria bacterium
GCATCTTCTCCGTTCTGTGCGGTCATGCACTGATAACCCAGCTTGGTCAGCATCGCCAGAATAAGGTCGCGGTTCATGGCAATATCTTCAACGATCAGGATTTTTTTGGCTTCGTTATTGTCGTTGCGCTCGAAAACAGCCTCATCGGGATCGATTTGCCCGTCTGCCGGGATCAGCGGCAATGTGACCTTGAATAATGCGCCTTGGCCGGGTTCGCTGCTCAGTATAATTGTGCCTTGCATCAGATTGATCAGATGACAAGCGATCGACAGCCCCAGTCCGGACCCCCCGTGTTTCCGCGTCAGAGTTGGGTCGGCCTGCTCGAAAGCGTTGAAAATCAGCGGCTGACGGTTGGCAGGAATACCAATACCCGTGTCCTCGACGGTGAAAGAGATATCGTACTGATCGTGCGCCTTTTTATCGGCGGTGACGTTCAGGCTGACCCCTCCTGTTTCCGTGAATTTGACGGCATTGCTGAGGAGATTCATTAGAATTTGCCGCAGGCGTAATTCATCGGCCACGACCCATTCCGGGCAAAGCGGATCGATCCCGATCTGAAGGTAAAGTCCTTTTTTTTGCGCTTCCGGTTCGATAAGCGATCCACAGCTTTCAATCATCTTGGCGAGGTTGAAGGGCGCGCGTTCAAGGGAAATTTTTCCGACCTCGGTCTTTGAAAAATCAAGAATATCGTTGATCAACTGGGTCATCGTTCTTCCGGCGGTTTTGATCTGCTGCAGGAAATACCGTTGCTGGTCGTTTAAGGGTGTTGACCGCAGAAGATCGGAAAAGCCGATAATGCTGTTCATCGGGGTTCTTAATTCGTGACTCATGCGGGCCATGAACAGTGACTTTGATTCAATAATACCTTCGGCCTTTTCCTTGAGAGCGCTGAGTTCGGCGATCATCATCTGCCGCTGGTGTTCCATCGTCAGCATATAGCCCAGTATCAGCGAGGCAAAAAAATTCAGGCCAGCCGTATAAATGATGGTATTGGTCATCATGTCACTGTTCAGCTTCATGGGAAGCAGGAGGAATGAGAAGAGGCTGACGGGTGCAACGATGAGCGCCGTGAAGAAGATGTGGCGATGACGGATAACGCCGTTGTCGCATGATTGAATATAGTACCGCGAAAGGCCACCGATCAGAAGAGCGACCGCCATCGAAGCCAGACCGGCATAAACACCGGCACCGCCGATATCGATCCGCAGCAGGGCCGGGGGCATGGCGGCGACGGCGGCCCCTAACGGCCCCAGAAAGATACCGGCCATGGTAATGATCGGAACGCGAGAATCCAGAATGACGCCATCCATAATATGAACCGGCATCAGCATGCCCATACAGGCGAAGAAACCGAAAACAAGACCGATGCCCACTTTATAGGTCGCAGTATGCTGATGCGGGCTCCATTTTGAAATGGCCACAAAACTAATAATAATCAGCGTTATTACCAGAACGTTTCCTGACGCGGCATGAAATAAGCCTAGGTTCAACATCGCAAGCTCAATAAATTTCTGAATATTCTGTCATATTTCTGTCATGATATTACAATAATTGGATTGCTGCCAAAACCAAGCGTAGTATGTTATCCCGAAATAGATACGCAATATTCGTGATTTTGCGCAAACAAAGGTGAACTTTATGAAGCGGTCATTTTCTATATTTCTAGGCGTGCTTTTGCTGACGACCTCGATTCCCGTGCTGGCGCAGGATAAAACGCCGGAGGTTTCAAGGTCGGCTGCCGTTGTAACGCCGGGAACATTATGGCTGTCTGTTGAGGAAAATCTCAGGAACCTGACAGATGCGTTGAAGCGTGACGACATGGCAAGTATCGGTGTAACAGCGATATCCATGAAAAATGCTGTCGATGCCCTGATTTCCGCCGATGTTCAAACCGAGGTAAAGCCCGGTGAGGAGGAACATCTGGTCAATTCCCTGAATCAACTACGCTCGGTTATCGTAGAACTGGAAGAGGCTGTCGCATCAGGGGAAAAAGTTGCCATTCAGGATGCTGTTACGAAGGCATCCGGCGCTGTGACGCTGACCCGTATCGATGTGCCGCCGGGATTACTTGAGAAAATTTCCGGCGCCGCCGTACGTGCCGAGATCATCAATACCCCGGCGCTGAAAAAGGGCAAGGATGAAACCGTGACCCTGCGACTGAAAAGCGCTATCTCCGGGAAGCCGCTGAAGTCGGAAGATTTCGAGGTCGTTCACACAGAGCGCATTCATGCGCTGATTGTCGATCCGCAATTGCAGGATTACAAACACGTGCACCCGGAAGAAATCGACGTTCCCGGTGAATATAGTTTTTCAATGAATCCGGATACAGATTGCACATACCGTCTGTGGGCGGATGTGACACCGGTGAAGGGGAAGCAGGAGTATAGCGTGGTGGATATTCCCGGCGGTGACGGATGCGGTAATGTCGGAATCGACCGTACTGAATCGTCTTCCTCAACGTCCGGAGTGCATACGGCGACGCTGTCCATTCCTGATGGCGGTATCCGTGATGGTCAGGAGGTCATGCTGGCGGTGAAGCTTGTCGATGACAAGGGCGAAGAGGTTCAGGCGCTTGAACCACTGATGGGGGCCTATGCCCATATGGTCGGGTTTTATGACGATTATCATACGATCGCGCATATGCACCCGATAGGTGATGAGCCGAAAACCGAAGAGGATCGCGGAACATCTCCGGTATCATTCCATTTCGAGCCGCAGCAATCAGGATTCGTGAAGCTGTTCCTTCAGGTCAGGATCAATGGCAAGGATGAAGTGTTCCCGTTCGGAATTGTGGTGCAAGAGTAAGCGCACTATCAGGCTAGTCGTTGTAAAACATCGACAGGTATTTCTCACCACGATCACACAGGAATGTCAGTACGGTCTTGATGTTTTCATCCTGACGGCGGATTTCCTGAGCCGCGCAGTAATTTGCCCCGGCACTGGGGCCGACAAACAACCCGCGTTCCGATGCCAGTTTCTGCGCGACGTCGACAGCGACTTCGCTTTTGACGCTGATGATGCCATCGACCAGATGACGGTGGCGTTCGTAAATCGTGGGGATAAATCCATCCGATATCCCCTCGATCTTATGATCTCCGACAATACAGCATTCCAGCGTGCGTGACTCGGTTGGCTCCATCGCGAAAACTTTCAGGTTCGGATTATGCCATGCTTTAAGCGCCTGCGCCGTGCCGATCAATGTGCCGCCCGTGCCGACGCCCTGAACGATGGCATCTATCTTTAACCCGGGCGGCAGTTGCGCGATGATTTCGCGGCCCAGCCATTCCCGGTTTTCCTCGACGTTCCATTCATTGTCGAATTGCTGCGGGCAATAAT
>JAMHVA010000197.1:0-9898 GCA_035904625.1 Alphaproteobacteria bacterium
AACGGCCAGTGCCGTTGCCCCTAGAAACTCCCACATGATCCTGTTCGGGTTTTTATTCATTATGCCTTTATAAACTGGGTTTTTCTTTCCAGTTGATCGTCCGGGTTGAAGGGATGTTGATCACAAGGCATTTCGCGTCGTTGACACGCTTGGCGTCTTCCGGGCTGACGGTGGCCCTGAAATTGAACTCGTAGGACTTCGGAAGCATCTGGTCGATGCGTGTATTATAACGGCTGAGATCGATGAAGGGGCAATCCTTCCTGTCCGTATTCGGCATCATGATGGCGGCTTTTGTGACCTTATCGATCATGATCGCCCAAATTCTGTCCTTCATCGAGCTGGCATCAACGGTCAGCGATGTATCACCGGTTGCGGTATTGATACTGTGAGAAAGAACTTTGTAGATAATCGTATCGTCAGCATGAACCGGCAGATCAGGCGTATGTCCTGCTGACAGGGATGGCGTGACCAAGGCGGCGGTGCCCAGCAAAAAACTGGCGGCTTCCTTGTGAAAAAGCTTGTTGATCGTCCCTGTCATGAAACCCTCTTTTTTTTTGCTATCTTATACTAAAGGATAGTTCTTGATAAAGGATTTATGGCGCTTCAGACCTTGTTGCGGGGGTGTGCGGCGCGATAAACCTTCATCATTTCCTCGGCGTTGATATCGGCATAACGCTGTGTCGTACTAAGGGATGCGTGGCCCAAAAGTTCCTGAATTTCTCGCAGATTTGCGCCGTTTTGCAACAGGTGGGTGGCAAAGGAATGACGCAGGGCGTGGGGGGTCGCGGTCTCGGGCAGGCCCATGCTGACGCGCAATATTCGTAAAGATTTCTGGACGATCTGCTGGCGCAGGCGCTTTCCGCGTTCCCCCATAAACAGGGGGCGGTCGGGTGTCTCTGCGAACGGGCAGGCGGCGCGATATTCGCCGATGGCGGTTTCGACGATTGCGAGTACCGGCACCATACGTTCTTTGCGTCCCTTGCCGATGACACGGATATAGCCATCACGCGGCAGATCGCGGATATCGAGGGACAGCGCTTCGTCGATACGAAGACCGCACCCGTAAAGGAGTGTGAATAAAGCCCGGTCGCGCAACCCCACCCAGTCTCCGCTCTGGATATTTACAAGCTCCAGTGCCTGCTTCTCGTATAAGGGGCGGGGCAGCTTGTGCGGCTTCTTCGGTGTTCGGACATTCCCGATTGCGGGATTGTGAACGATGCCCTCGCGGTCCAGCCAGTGCAGCAGGTTTTTGACGCCGGACAGGCTGCGCGCGCGGCTGGAGGCCGTAGCACCATCCATCGCCTTGCGTGACATCCAGGAACGAAAATCTCCCAGGCTTGTATCGCCGATATCATTCAGTGACGGCGGTTTGCCATGATGTTGTGAAAGAAACAGGATGAAATGCCCGACGTCGGCGCCATAGGCACGAACCGTATGCTTCGACATGTTCTTTTCAGAAACCAGCCAGCGGCGCCATTTGGCGATGGCATCGGCCAGATCGGCGGCGCAGCCCTGCAACGCCAGATCTTCGGTGCGTGTATGGCCGTTTATGTGTGCAGCCATGCCTGAAACAGCCGTTCCGTGACGCATCCCAGAAACGCGATCAATTCTGTACCTTGGCCGCTTTCAAACATATCCGGGTCACGGCTGCCGAAGGCGATCATGGCGGCGGGCGCTTCCTGACCGATATGAAGTTTCAGCAACGCCTGCGATTTTACAAGCCCGGCACCGCCGCCGTAAATCTCTTCAAGTCCGGCAATCTTGGCTTCAAGGATGATCGGTTTGTCTTTCATCAGCAATTGCACGGTGCCGGGCGGCACAGCGCGCACCCCCTGCATGTGAATTTGCGGAACGATATCGCCATCGGTTTCCACGATCAGGCTGACGATATCCGTGTCCAGCAATGACGGGAAATCCATCGTCAGCGTGTGAATGAAATCGGGAAAGCTTTGTGCCTCCAGCAGCAGCAGGATCGCCCGGTGAATCCGCGTCTGGCTGTTCATGTTCGCACGGCTGGTTTCCACAATCTCGCGGGCGGATTCCAGAACCTCGTCGCGGTCGGCTTTCAGACGCTTGACCATGTAATGCTGGAAATCGGCGACGCCTTTGCCAAAATTCTCTTTTGGGGGGGCCATATGGTCCAGCAGTTCGGGGTGTTTCTTGAGGAAATCCGGATGGTCGCGCAGCCAGTTGATAATGTCTTGCTCTGTCATCGGGCCGGGGGTGTCGGCCGGGGGATGGGTCATGGTATCGGACATAATCATGCTCTTGAGGGGGAATCGGGAGAAAGGCACCGCAGATGTGAAAATTGTAATATGGAACAGACCCGTCCGCACGGAAATTTATCGGATCGGGCCCGGATTTGATATAATATGGGTGTTGATGTTTTTCTTAAGCCCAGGGTTTGATGATGTGCGGTAAATGCAGCCCTTATCTGGAACAGGCCGCCGAATATTGCGCGGCGCGTGGATTGCGCCTGACCGAGCCGCGTGCGCAGGTTTTGGGCATCGTGGTTGAGGCCGGCCAGCCGCTGACAGCGTATGAAGTTCTGGATGAACTGGGTAAGCTGGTCAAGAACCCCAAGCCGCCGACCGTCTACCGCGCGCTGGAATTCCTGCAAGGGGCGGGGCTTGTTCACCGGATCGAAAGCATGAACGCCTATGTCGCCTGCGGCGGCGATCATGCGCACGCAAACGGCCAGTTCCTGATCTGCGATGAATGCGGCGATGTGCAGGAAATCCAGATTGCCCAGATGGACAAGACCATTGATGACAAGGCCGGTGCCGCAGGGTTCAAGCCGGAACACTGGTCAGCCGAAATTCACGGCACCTGCCGGGATTGCCAGAAGCATTAAACCTTCAAAACACCATAAACCCGGGCTGCGGTTTCGCGCACGGCACGTTTGTAACGTTGCTCTGCTACGGGATCGCATTCATCTTTGGGGCCTATGGCCATGCGGCCTTCCGGACTATAGACGCGTGGGAAGCTGACCGGGATAGCGGAAACCGGGGAATCTGTTCCGGCGCCGGCCTTGATCAACTGATAGGCTTCTTCCGGCGTCAGTGACGACCCGAAGCGCCATCCTTGATTTTCCATGGCCTGCCTTACTTTTTGTGGCGGGCGTTCTTCTGCCATGAATACGGCAGCGTGGTATTTGAATTTATTGCAAAGGTCGGTGAAGTTCATATCCGTATCTCCTTACGGGGTAAGGCCGCGCAGTTGGGCGGCAAGGCGTTTCTTGGCAGCTTCGTATCTGTTGATTGTCTCTTCATCGCCCGAACGATAGACGCGTACGTGGGCTTCGGTCAGGACAACCTCAAGGGGAAGACCTCCCCCGATGCTGCCGGGATAGGCAGCGGCTTCGATGATGGCATCCCCGTAAGGGCTGGGCTTGAATTTCCATCCCTCTTGTTCAAGGGCGGCTTTGACCTTGTCGGAAGGAATGATTGAGAAGACATCGGCGTAATAGCCCGCGTAGGCGGCGGCTTTCGCAAAGAGTTTGCGCGCTTCAGGAAACATGTCTCACACCCATCGTTTTTGTTACGAATTGCCGCAGATACTACAGGAAAACACCCTTGATTACAAATTTACCATAATGTAAAAGAGGGGGCGTCTTTCCTTATTTTTTATCAATGGGTTATGTAGGGTTTAACCCATATACTTGCGCGGCGACGGCCTTGACGTCGTTGCGGTATCTCTGGCGCAGGGATTTGTCTTTGGATGCAAAAACATCCTGTCCTTCCGGCGAAATAATGTGAAGCCCGTTGAGCGGGATTGCCGGGTGGCCTGCGCCGGACATGGCGATGATATTCTTCACCTCTTGCTCGGTCAGCGACCTTTGAAATTTCCAGCCTTTTTCTACCAGCGCATCGGCGACGGCCTTGAGGGGCTGTTCATCCAGCAAAATTGTCGTTGAAAGAAAATAGGCCAGACGGGCTTTAAGTTCTGCACCCAGCGGGCGGATATTTGTCCCGTGAATGTCGGCCGCCAGTCTTTGCTTGTCGCTTTCATAACGCGCACGAAGATGTTCGTTTCCCTTGGCAAAAACGGGCTGCCCGTCAGCGGAAAGAATGCGGGTCATTTCTGTAAACGACGGTATGCCCATCGTACCGATGGCTTCAAGGGACTCAGGCGTGTTGTGTTCAGTGGGAACAAAACGCCAGCCTTCCTTTTCAAGTGCTTTGATCACTTTGTCCGATGGAATGCTTGTGAATGTATCTAATTGATACAGGGCATGGCTTTTAAATTCGCCAGCCAAAGAACGTCTAGTCTGTTGCATGATCATCACCCTCTTGTTGTTTTATGCAAGTCTTGAAACGGGATCCCAGCGTCTGAGTGCAAGTCTCAGATCTTTATAAAGTTTCTCTTTTTCCTGGGGTCCCAAAAAAGAGCCTAGTTCATAACGCTTGCTCATATATCCGATAATGGTGGTCTGCCGGGTCGGGTGACGATCAATGCGTGTCATGGACGGATTCATGTTTTCGAAGCGGTCCGGATGATCATAATCCGGATGGCTGTATGTCAGGTGCAGACCACGTTCATCCAGTTTGATCTTTTGGCGCTGCAACCCTATGTAATGATTGCGAGAAAAGGCGAGTGTAAGGCCCAGTGCCACGGGCAGCATGAACGCGGCGACGGGTGCGGCTCCGGCAACGACAAAGCCCAGAGCGATAACGCCCAGAAGGGCGGACGATCCGCCAATCGCCATCAGCAGTTTCATGGTATCGAGATGGCGGTCCGGGGCCAGTTCGACCTCAAACGCGGCGCTCTCAAAGTTCCCTTTTATATTTCTGATCATTCCCCCTCCCTGTTTTTCTTTTTTTTAGAGAATGCTTTGGCCTGTTTTTTTCCAGTCTTCAACGAAGGCTGCCAGACCTTTATCGGTCAGCGGATGATTGTAAAGCTTGCGAATAACATCCGGCGGGCAGGTTGCCACATGGGCACCCAGACGTGCGGCCTCCAGCAGGTGGACCGGGTGGCGGACGGAAGCGACCAGCACTTCGGTGTCGAAATTCGGATAGTTATCGTAAATGGTCAGAATGTCGGCGATCAGTTGCATGCCATCGAACGAGATATCGTCAAGGCGCCCCACGAACGGTGAAATGAACGTGGCACCGGCCTTGGCGGCGAGCAGGGCCTGCATCGGTGTGAAGCACAGCGTGACGTTGACCATCGTGCCCTTTTCGGACAGTTCCTTGCAGACTTTCAGGCCTGCCGGGGTTAGCGGCACTTTGACGGCGATGTTCGGCGCGATTTCTGAAAGTTTCAGACCTTCCGCGCGCATGGTTTCATAATCGGTTGCGGCGACTTCGGCGCTCACCGGGCCGGAGACAACCGAGCAGATTTCCTCGATCAGCGGGATAAACGGCTTACCGGCCTTGGCGATCAGCGACGGGTTGGTGGTGACGCCGTCCAGCAGACCTGTGGAAGCGAGGTCGCGGATGTCGTTAATATCGCCAGTATCGACAAAAAATTTCATAATCAGGTACCCGTTTTAAATGAAGTGGAGACACCCCGGTTTTTTAAAGGGGTTTGCCTATTTCTTCAAGTTTTCTCGGCAGGGTGGCTGTGTTAAGGTCTGGATATGACCCAATCCCAGCTATTTGAGGAAAATCCGCCTGAATCAACACAGGAATCAGCGGCTTCACCGGCGCGCAAGGCGTCGGTGCTTGTCCCGTATCCGGTGGACAAGGCTTATACCTATGCCTTGCCGGACGGGGTGGCGGCGCAGGCGGGGGATTATGTGATCGTGCCGCTGGGCGGGCGCGAGGTTCCCGGCGTGGTCTGGGATGACGTGCCGGATGACGTCAAGCCCGGCAAGCTGAAAGCGGCTGTATACAAATATGAATTCCCGCCGATGCCGTCACTGGAACGCAAGTTTATCGACTGGATCGCGCAATACACCATGACGCCGC
Organism: Alphaproteobacteria bacterium; assembly: GCA_035904625.1. Lineage (GTDB taxonomy): Bacteria > Pseudomonadota > Alphaproteobacteria > Micavibrionales > Micavibrionaceae > Micavibrio_C. Next base: position 5,916 of record JAMHVA010000197.1, read on the forward strand.
GCGGCGCGATTTTGAAAATGGCGCTGAGCGTGCCGGGTGCGCTGGAGCCACCGAAAGCGGTGCAGGGTTATATCCGCGGTGTGCAATTGAACGAAACGACATTCAAGGGGTTATCGCCGCAAAGGAAGCGCGTGCTGGATGCTGTTGCCGATGGCACGCCGCGCCGTGCCTCTGAAATTGCAGAAGCTGCCGGATGTACACCCAGCGTGATCAAAACCATGGCGGCGCAGGGATTGCTGACGCCTGTCGATATATTTTCATCCGCGCCGTGCCGTCATCCGGATATTGAGCGGGGACGGGCGACCTTGTCGGCGACGCAGGCTGCGGCGGCTGACACGTTGTGCAAATTTGTCGATGACGGTCAGTTTCATGCGGCCTTGCTGGATGGTGTAACCGGAGCAGGCAAGACAGAAGTCTATTTTGAAGCGGTGGCGGAAACGCTGAAGGCAGGCAAGCAGGTCTTGCTGCTGCTGCCCGAGATTGCGCTGTCAAATGCCTTCCTTGAGCGGTTTAAATCACGTTTCGGTTGTGCGCCTGCGCTGTGGCATTCTTCGCTGGGCCCGGCGCAGCGCCGCAATACATGGCGCGGCGTGGCGGAGGGGCAGACGAAGGTGATCGTGGGGGCGCGGTCGGCATTGTTCCTGCCGTATCAGGATCTGGGGCTGATCATCGTCGATGAAGAACATGACCCGGCATACAAGCAGGACGAAGGCGTGATCTACAACGCCCGCGATATGGCGATCGTGCGCGCGCATCTGGGCAAGATCCCGATTGTGCTGGTATCGGCAACACCGTCGCTGGAAACGATGGCGAACGTCTGGTCCGGCAAATACACCCATATCCAGCTGCCGGACCGTCATGCGGGTGCCAGCCTGCCGGATGTGCATGTCATCGACATGAAGGTGGATAAACCCGAACGGCAGAAATTCATATCGCCCGTATTGATGAAAGCGGTTGTCGATACGGTGGCAGCGGGAGAGCAGGCGTTGCTGTTCCTGAACCGTCGTGGTTATGCGCCGCTAACGCTGTGCCGTACCTGCGGTCACCGGATGGAATGCCCGCGCTGCACGGCGTGGCTGGTCGAACATAAAAATAACGGCAAACTGCAATGCCATCATTGCGGTTATGCCGTGCGGGAACCAAAGGAATGCCCGGCCTGTAACGATACGGACAGCTTTGCCGCCTGCGGGCCGGGCGTCGAGCGCATTCTGGAAGAAGTGAAAGAAAGCTTCCCGCAGGCGCGTACTATCGTGCTGGCCAGCGATACGGCGACCACGCATGACGAGTTAAAGGTCATCCTCGATAAAATCCGTAACAATGAAGTCGATATCGTGATCGGCACACAGATCATTGCCAAGGGGCACCATTTTCCGAACCTGACATGTGTTGGTGTCGTGGATGCCGATCTGGGATTGCAGGGCGGCGATCTGCGCGCGGCGGAACGCACGTTCCAGTTGCTGCATCAGGTAGCGGGCCGGGCGGGGCGGGAAGAGAAACCCGGCCATGTGTGGCTGCAGACGTGGCTGCCGAAGAACAAGGTGATGGTGGCGTTAAGTCATCATGATCGTGACCGCTTTCTGGAAGTGGAGATGTGCGAGCGTGCCGCCGCGCAGATGCCGCCCATATCGCGGCTGGCGGGGATTATCGTATCCGGCAAGAACGAACATCAGGTCGAAGAGGCTGCCCGTGAACTGGGCAAGGTCGCGCCGCAGGCCGAAAACATCAATACGCTGGGTCCGGCACCCGCACCGTTCTATCGTTTGCGCGGAAATTTCCGCCGTCGCTTGCTGGTGCGGGCGGATAAAAATGTGCATATCCAGAAAGCCATCGACGAATGGCTGGCACTAGTGAAAGTTCCCTCGACCGTGCGCATTCAGGTTGATATTGACCCGCAATCCTTCATGTAAGCTATGCGCGTAATTTTATTTCGCAAATGCTGCTTCGCACAAAAGATTCTATCCTATTGATCCTCAAGGCCGATTTCGGCCTATTTTTTCTTGTCGCTCTGTAACATCGGGCGTAGCCTGTTTGGTAAATACCAACTGTAACCTATGGAAACGGGAGGTTTTCATGGCTTATATCACCGAAAAAATGCGCAACGAGTTGCGGATGCAGCAGTTTCGCGATGCCTTGTCCGGCAAACATAAAAAGCCCGAACCTGAAGAAACCCTGAAAGACCACGGCGTCAATGATCCCTTAAGCGAGGGCGATATTGAGGGGCTGGGGCGCTTTTACAAGCGCGAGATCGCGCAGGAACAGCGCGCAGAAGAAGAACTGATTTCCGGCAAGCCGGCCGAGGAAGACGCCCTGCAAAGGGAAGAATCCGGGCTGATGGCGCGGGTTCTGGCCGGGGTCCGGTCCGAACGTGCCAGCCGGGCGCAGGCCGTTGTTTCCAGGTCGTCGACAGCCGTGTCGTTTGAAACGCCCGATCACCCGGGAAAAGAAGGCCATGTCAGCCTTGATTTCCACAAGAAGGCCCTCGACCCCCGTAACAATGCCGATCCGAACGCCCGTGACGTCAATGCCGTTCAGATGATCATGGAAAACATTCTGGATTGGGAATTCCACGAGCGTCACTCCGGCGATACGTTTACCCAACCCCTGATCGGGCGTTTGATGAAAACCCTGAAAATGAACCTTGATCAGGCCTGCCCGAGCGTCAAGAATCGCGCCGTTCTGGAGCATTTCGAGGAATTGGCCGCCCACAGCTGGGTTGGCGACATTGTGAATTTCCGGCATACCACGGAACGCGTTATCGGCGCGTATCTGGATGCGCAAAACGGAAACCCGGATACGCTGGCCAAGCTGGAAAAATTCCTGGGCGGCGCGCTGGCCTTTCATCAGCGTTTCTATGCCGAACAGCCCGAGGGACGTGTCCCCCTGCGCACGCTGGCGCAAGCGATGGAAAAGCAGGGCGCACGTCCGGGAACGCTGGGGCCTCGCCCGGCCTGACGCTCCCCTGTCTTAAGGACGCTTGATATCTTTGTGAACCGCTCTATCCTGAACGGGAGCAGTGAGGTGCGTCATGAACGATAACAGGGAATTAAGCCGTTTCGAGAACCATGTCGGGGATGCGGTCGTGTTTGCGAGCTACAAACTCGAAGAGGGTACGCTGTATATCAATTATGTAGAAGCGCCGCCCGCGCTGCGGGGAACAGGTGAAGCCGGAAAGCTGATGGCCGAGGTCATGGATCATGCCCGGAAACAGTCATACAAGGTCGTGCCGATCTGTTCCTATGCCGTGTCGTGGATCCGGCGCCATCCTGAATATCAGGACATGCTGTAGACTCCCTCCCGCTTTCAGTCTTTGTGAAATGTGATACCCTTGCGGTTATGGTGCCCAAAACCCCGACCAAGGACCTGACGTCATATGACCTGCTGAAGACATTCGCGGTCATTCTGATGATTGTCGATCACACCGGATACTATTTTTTCGATGATGATGAATGGTGGCGGGCGATTGGCCGTTTTTGTGTGCCGGTCTGGTTTTTCCTGATTGGTTACGCCCGTAGCCGCGATCTGGGACCGCTGATGTGGGGCGGGATGATCGTTCTGGCGGCAGCCAGCTGGATCAGCGGCATGGGGTTGTTTCCGTTAAATATTCTGGCGTCGATCATCGTCGTCCGGCTGGTGCTGGATGCTGTTATGGCGCGCGCCATGTTAAACGAACGGACATTCTGGCAGATCAGCACGCTGATGCTGTTTCTGGTCGTCCCGTCTTCCTATGCCTTCGAATACGGGACGTTGGCGGTCATTCTGGCGATGTATGGCTGGTTGCTGCGCCATCTGGCCGAGATAGAGGACGGGGTAAGGCTGACATTCAAGTTTTTCGGCTTTACCCTCGCGGCCTTCGTTTTCTTCCAGATCCTGTTCTTTGACTTTACGCAAATACAGGTCGCGGTCATGACAGCGGGGTGCTTGCTGGTGATGGCGTTGCTGCCGCTATTCCGGCCCACGACATTCGCAAGGTCGTCGTCAGGTGT